>NZ_JBNCAB010000003.1:0-217756 GCF_049805555.1 Burkholderia sp. DN3021
GCCGAAGCCCGGCTCGCCGCCGCCCGGGTTCGGCGCGCCGCCCGATTTCGATACGCCGCGGCCGCCGCCCGCGAGCGCGCAGCATGCGCCGCCGGCCTACCTGAAGCAGAGCGACACGCCGTGGTCGGTGTTCGGCCGGATCATCGCGGCGCGCGCGCGCCGGCTGTTCGACCGCGCGGGCCAGCGCATCACGCAGCGCACGCTGCGCATCGGCGTGTCGGCGCGGATCTTCCATCCGGAACCGGGCGCGAAGGGGCTGCGTGGCAAGACGCTGCAGTATCTCGAGGAATCGATCGCACACTGGGTGATGTCGCGCGACGTGCTCGTGTTCATGATTCCGACCGTCGGCCACCAGGGCATGATTCATCCGAGCAATATCCGCCTGCGCGACTACGCGAAGCATCTCGACGGCCTGCTGCTGCAAGGCGGCGCCGACGTGTCGCCGCAAACCTACGCGGCGTCGGACGCCCGCCCCGAATGGCCGGGCGACCGCGTGCGCGACATGTACGAACTCGAGCTGCTGCACGAGTTCGTCGAATCCGGCAAACCCGTGCTCGGTGTCTGTCGCGGCTGCCAGTTGATCAACGTCGCGTTTGGCGGCTCGCTGTACCAGGACATCGCCACCGATGTGCCGACCGCGAATGCGCACGTGAGCGAGCATTACGACCAGCATCGCCACGCCATCCGCTTCCCCGACTCGTCGACGCTCGCGAGCATGTTCCCCGGGCGCAGCGAAGCGATCGTCAACTCGATCCACCACCAGGCGATCCGCGATCTCGGCCGCGATCTGAACATCGAGGCGGTGTCGGCCGGCGACGGAATCATCGAGGGCATCCGCCATCGGCGTTCGCCGTTCGTCGTCGGCGTGCAATGGCACCCCGAGTTCCATCGCGCGGGCGGCTCGGAGCTGCTCGACTGCACGCCGCTGCTCGATGCGTTCCTGCGCGCGGCGCGCGAAACCCGTCTGTAGCAAGCCGCATTCTTCGTGTCGCACGCAGGCCGGCCGCATCCCGATAAATTCGAGATGCGGCCGTTTTGTTTTGAACGATAATCGCGAGTCCCGATTCGTTCGCCGGAGTCTGACGTTGGCTTTCCGAAATTTTTCCCCAGCACGATGCGCAACGTGGATCGTTGCACTGGCTGCCTGCACGCAAGCGGGCGCGGCCTGGTCCGCCGACGCGACCGCGCCGGTCGCCGGTACGCGTCCGGCGGTCACGAGCCTGAGCGGCGATGCGGCGCCGGCGACATCCGCGTCGGACGCGAGCACGCAAGGTAACGTCGCCGAATTGACGCAGATGCTGCACGACGGCCGGATCGTCGAGATGCGCACGACGTACAACGGCAGCTACGGCGCGAGCCTGATGTTCGATCCGCGCGAGATGACGTACTACGTCGCGCTGTTCCAGGACAAGCATCTGTGGCGCGTGATCCGGTCGCAGGAGAAGAACCGCGCGGAGATGGTGTATGCGAACTTCGTTCAGCAGACCGTGCAGCTCGCGGATATCGAGATTCGCCGTACCGAGCTGCAGGCGCAGAAGGCGTTCCTCGAACGCGTGATCGCGCTGCAGGCGAATCGTGCGCAGCAGTTGCAGGCCGATCTGAGCGTCGCGCGCAGCCAGCAGGCCGAAGTCGTACAGCGGCAAAAGTCGGCCCAGGAGCAGACGCTGGCGCTGCAGGTCGAGAAGCGGGCCGCGCAGATGCAGTTGCGCGATCTGCAGGAGCAGGTGCGGCAACTCGAGAGGCAGACCGAGACGGGGCTGCCCTCGCACAAGTAACGAGTCGTCAAACGGACGGAGAGACGAGCAAAACCCGGCGAAGCGATCTTCGCCGGGTTTTTTATTGAGCGGCCGTCAGTGCGCGAACGCGTCCGGTGTGTCGGTGACGCGACGATGGGACAGTTGCGACGTCCAGTCGAAGCCGGCGGCCGGCGCATGCGCCGCACGGGCAGGCTGCGCGGCGCGCAGCGTATTTGCCATCGCGATCAGCGTGAGCGGATCGTAGAGTGTGTCGCGTGCATCGCGTGTGTCCGTCGAGCGCGGCGGCGGGGCGAGTCGATCGCGGGCGCGAGTGCTGGCTGCATTGCTCAGGACTGGCGGACGTGCAGCCAGTTGCGGCACGGTCGGTATCCGGGCCGGTGCTGCCGTCGTGCGCGTGCCGTTTGTTCGACGCGGCGATGCAGTGGCGGCGCGCTGCATGTCGGACGTTGCCTTTGTGCGAAGCGACGCAGGACGAGGCGCGGCATGGTGCGTGGCCGGTGGCGATTCTGCAGTCTTCGTGACGGGTGTCGCCACCGTGCGCCGTGGTGACGTGTTTGTCGACGTACCGGACTGAACTGCGGCAACTCGCACGGTACCGGTCGATGACGTGGTGTGGTCCGGCGCAATGCCGGCCATCTGGATCGTGGGCGCAGGCTCGAAGCCCGTGGACGGTTCGTGCGCGGCGATCAGCCAGCCGATGATGCCGAACGCGCCGATGCTCCAGCAGATTGCGTACATCGCACGTCGGTCGCGAGAGCCTTGGACGGTGCGTCGGGAGCGTCTGCCGGCAACTGCAGCCGGCGCGACCGGCGCCCCTGCCGGATTCGGTGCTGACGCCGCCACGGGCCATGGCTGCCAGCGGCACGCGCGGTGAGGCCGGTCGACGTCGATGCAGGACGTCGTCAGTGTGGCGAGGCAGTGCTTGCCGGGCCGTGCACCGGGCGCGCCGCGAAAGGTCCATTCGCGGCCGAACGGCGGTACGTGATCGAGCGGAGCGATGCGAGGGCGGGCGAGCGCGCCTTCGACGGGGACGAGGGGCGATGGAGTCATAAGGGCGGTGCGCCGTGCGACACAGGCAACCGTGCCGGCCGCGGCGCGGAAATCTCGTCGCAAATCGTGACATTGTGGTCGGCTGGCGAGAGCCGGTCGATCAGATCAATCTGATTTTCGCGCCCGTTTCGGGGCGACTCGTACGAGTCGAATGCCGCGACGGCAGCAGCAGGGGCGACACAAGGCAAATGTCGGCTTGGCGTGGCATCATTCGCGGACCATGCCGGTGCGCGCGTCGTCGTGCGGCGCGCCGCCGGCGGGCAGCGATGCCCGTGGGCGCCGGCCCGGCGCCGCGGGCGTCGTCTGATCCATGCGGCGCGGATTCGCGCCATCCGAGCCGAGCGAGAAAAACATGTCCACAGCGTCACACGCCATCGCGCAGGAATCGAAATTCCGCACCGTGTTCCGGGTCGTCAGCGGCAACTTCCTGGAAATGTACGACTTCATGGTCTACGGGTATTACGCGTCGGCCATCGCGAAAACCTACTTCCCGAGCGGCAACGCATTCGCGTCGCTGATGCTGTCGCTGTCGGTATTCGGCGCGGGCTTCCTGATGCGGCCGGTCGGTGCGATCGTGCTCGGCGCGTACATCGACCATCACGGCCGCCGCAAGGGGCTGATCCTGACGCTCGGGCTGATGGCGCTCGGTACGCTCACGGTGGCCTCGATACCTGGCTACGCGACGATCGGCGTGCTCGCGCCGGTGCTCGTGCTGCTCGGCCGGCTGCTGCAGGGTTTCTCGGCGGGCGTCGAACTCGGCGGCGTGTCGGTCTACCTGTCGGAGATCGCGACGAAGGGCCACAAGGGGTTCTATACGTCGTGGCAGTCGGGCAGCCAGCAGGTGGCCGTCGTGTTCGCCGCGTTCGTCGGCGTGCTGCTGAATCGCGCGCTGCCGGTCGACGAGATGACCGCGTGGGGCTGGCGCATTCCGTTCCTGATCGGCTGCCTGATCGTGCCGTTCCTGTTCCTGATCCGTCGTTCGCTGAAGGAAACGGACGAGTTTCTCGCGAAGCGCCACCGCCCGTCGATGGGCGAGATCATGCGCTCGATGCTCGACAACTGGGGCGTCGTGGTTGCCGGCATGGGGATGGTGATCATGACGACGGTGTCGTTCTACATGATCACCGCGTACACGCCGACCTTCGGCAAGGAAGTGCTGCACCTGTCGTCGCTCGACGCGCTCGTCGTGACTGTCTGCGTCGGCATCTCGAACCTCGTGTGGCTGCCGTTGTCCGGCGCGCTGTCCGACCGTATCGGCCGCCGCCCGGTGCTGATCGCGTTCACGGTGCTGACGCTGCTGTCGGCTTACCCGGCCGTGCTGTGGCTCGTCGGCGATCCGTCGTTCCTGCGGCTGCTTGCGGTCGAGCTGTGGCTGTCGTTCCTGTACGCGTCGTACAACGGCGCGATGGTCGTCGCGCTGACCGAAGTGATGCCGGCCGACGTGCGCACGGCCGGCTTCTCGCTCGCGTACAGCCTGGCGACGACGATCGGCGGCTTCACGCCGGCGATCTCGACGCTGCTGATCCACCAGACGGGCAACAAGGCGGCGCCGGGGCTGTGGCTGAGCGTGGCCGCGATTTGCGGGCTGATTGCGACGCTCGTGCTGTACCGCACGCCCGACGCGCGCAATCAGTACAAGGCGGCCTGACAGGCGCTCGTACATTGCACATCGCGCGGCGCCGGCCGCATGCATTGCATCGAAAAAAAGGGAGCGCAGCACGCTCCTTTTTTCGTCTTCGTTCAGGCGTCGCGCAGCTTGTCGGCGACCATGGCCGCCACGTCGAGCCACGCTCCCGGCGCGGGCTGGCGGGCGATCCTGGCCTGCGGATACCACGGGCAGTCGTCGCCGGTGAACCAGCGCCAGTCGGGTGCGAACGGCAGCATGACCCACAGCGGCTTGCCGAGCGCGCCCGCGAGGTGCGCGACAGCCGTATCGATCGTGACGACGCCGTCGAGCCGCTCGATCAGCGCGGCCGTATCGGCGAAGTCGTTCAGCCGGCCGTCGAGGCGATGCACGCGCGGATGCGCGTCGACGCGCGCACGTTCGCCGTCGTCGAGCGCGGGCTGCAGCACGATCCAGTCGATGTCCGGCAGCGCGAGCAGCGGCGCGAGCGCGTCGAACGGCATCGAACGGTTTTCCTGTGCCTGGCGGCGCCCCGACCACGCGAGGCCGAACTTGCGTTTCGACTGCCCGCCGAGCGAGCCGCGAAACCGCCGACGAGCGCTTTCGGGCGCGTCGAGGTAGCGCGAGCCGCCGACGATGTCCGCCGGCTGAAGCCCGAGCAGGAACGGCAGGCTCATCAGCGTGCAGGCGACGTCCGCAGCCGGCGGTTTCGCGGCGCCTTGCGCGACGAGCGTCACGCGCCAGCGCGATGCGGCAGGCGCCAGCAGCGGCACGAGTTCCGGCTGGACTTCGAGCACGATGCACGCGCAGCGTGCGCGGGCAAGCGGCACGAAGCGGACGAACTGCAGCGTGTCGCCGAACCCCTGTTCCGCGCGGATCAGCAGCGTGCGCGACGCAATCGGCTCGCCCTGCCAGCGCGGCAGCGTGCCGAGCGGGATCGCGCCCGGCGTCTCGTGGCGCGCTTCGTACGCGGGCAGGCCGCGCGTGAAGTCGCCGAGCGTCAGCAGCGTGACTGCGCGGTGCAGCCGCGCGAGCGTGAGATCGGGTTCTACGCGCAACGCCTGGTCGAATGCGCGCAGCGCCATCTCGTGCGCGCAGAGCGCGTGATGCGCGTTGCCGAGGTTCAGCCACGCCAGGCTGAACGACGGATCGAGACCGACGGCGCGCTCGTAGTAGGGCAGTGCGTCGCGGTGGCGTGCCTGCGCGCACAGTGCGTTCGCGAGCCCGAACAGCGCGAGCGGAAACGGCGGATGCAGCGCGAGCGCGGCTTCGAACGCGGCGGCCGCCTCGGCATGCCGGCCGACCGCATCGAACGTGTTGCCGAGGTTGAAATGCGCGGCGACGAAGCGCGGCTGCGCGGCGATCGCGGCCTGGAAGTGCGCGATCGCGTCGTCGGCGCGGCCCATCGCGTTCAGCGCCATCGCGAGGTTGTTGTGCGCGCCCGCATGCCCGGGCCGCAGCTCGAGCGCGCGCCGGAACGCTGCGAGCGCGTCGTCGTGGCGGCCGAGCGCGTTCAGCGCGTTGCCGAGATTGTTGTGGATCGATGCGTCGTCGGGCGTGAGCCGGAGCGCGCGGCCGAACGCGTCGATCGCATCCTCGTGGCGCTGCAGTGCCGCATACGCGTTGCCGAGGTTGTAGTGCGCGAGCGGAAATTCGGGCGCGAGCGTCAGCGCGTTGCGAAAGCGGTCGATCGCTTCGTCGAGCCGGCCGAGCGCTTTCAGCGCGTTGCCGAGATTGAGCTGCAGCGCGGCATCGTCCGGACGCAGCGCGACGGCGCGGCCGACGAGATCGGCCGCCTCGGCGTGCTGGCCCTGCTGGTGCCGCAGCACGCCGAACAGATGCAGCGCGTCTGCGTCGGCGGGGTTGGTGGCGAGCGCGGCGCGATAGCCGTGCTCAGCCTCGGCGAGGCGGCCCGCGCGGTGTGCTGCATACGCTCGGTCGAATGCGGAATCCATGACGCGAAAACTGACGGAAAGCGCGTATTTTCCCACACCGCGCATGGGTGCCGCGCGTCGACCGGTCGGCATATGGCCCCGTCACGCGGAGCGGCGTAGACTTGCAGGGTCGCGTGTCATCGAGGTTCTCATGGCTGACACACTGCCCGATATCCCCCCCGTGCTGATCGTCGGCGCGGGGCCGACCGGCCTTGCCGCGGCGATGAGCCTCGCGCGGGCCCGCGTGCCGGTGCGCATCATCGACCGCCTCGCCGCGCCCGCGCCGTATTCGCGCGCGATCGGCATCCAGGCACGCACGCTCGAACTGCTGGAGCAGCATCGCGCGGTCGAGCCGTTTCTCGCGCTCGGCCATCGCGCGCATGCGGCCGCGCTGCATGCCGGCGGCCGCGTGATCGCGCGGCTCGATTTCGATCCGCTGCAAACGCGCTACCCGTATCTGCTGTTTCTCGACCAGAGCATTACCGAGCGGCTGCTCGCCGAGCACCTGGCCGGGTTCGGCGTGACGGTCGAGCGTGGCGCGACGCTGACCGCGTGCGACGCAGGCGGCACGTCGCTCGACGTGACGATCCGTTGCGCCGACGGCCGCGACGAATCGTTCGCGCCGTCGTACCTGATCGCTGCCGACGGTGCGCACAGCACGGTCAGGCATCTGCTCGGCCTGGGCTTCACCGGGCAGGCGTTCGAACAGACTTTCCTGCTCGCCGATTTCGCGGCGATACCCGACTGGCCGGACGAAGAGATCCACCTGTTCACGACGCCCGAAGGCATGGCGGGCCTGTTTCCGATGGGCGGCGGCCGTTACCGGCTCGTTGCCGACCGGCCGCCCGGCAGCGATGCGTCGCCCGATGCGCCGACCCCGTCGCTCGCGGAATGCGAGGCGATCGTGCGCGCACGCGTTGGCGCGTCGATCTCGCCGAGCGATCTCGCGTGGTCGTCCTATTTCCACCTGCAGAGCCGCATGGTCGACCGACTGCGTCACGGCCGCGTATTCTTCGCGGGCGACGCAGCGCACGTCCACAGCCCGGCCGGCGCGCAGGGCATGAACACCGGCATCCAGGAAGCGTTCAATCTCGGCTGGAAGCTTGCGCGCGTGCTCGGTGCGGGCACGCCCGAACGGCTGCTCGACACGTATCACGCCGAGCGTCATCCGATCGAGCGCGACGTGTTGCGGCAGACCGGTTTCATTACGCAGATCGTCGAGGCGGATCGCGGCGCGATGAAGCTGCTGCGCGATCATGTCGTGCCGCTGCTGGTGTCGTTCGGACCGATGCGCGACGCGGTGCGGCGCACGGTCAGCGAGCTCGGCGTGCAGTACCGGAAGAGTCCGCTTACGCTGGAGCGTGTGCTCGACGGCGGTCCGCGTGCGGGCGAGCGGGCGCCCGACGCATTCGTGCACGTGCTCGACGGCCCGCTCGGTCAGGCGCCCGGAACGGCGCGGCTATACGATCTGCACGATCCGGCGAGCTTCACGCTGCTACTGCTCGAAGAGCCGGTGAATGCAGACACCGGCGCTGCGCCACCGATGGCGGCCGATGCGCAGGCGCTCGTGCAGGGGCTCGAACGGATCATGCCGGGCGCTGTGCGCGTGTGGCGGGTCACCGATATCGAAGGCGACGGTGCCGCCGGGCTGGCACAGGAGTACGGCCGCTCGCGGCCGTCGTTCTACCTGCTGCGGCCCGACGGGTATGTCGCCGCGCGCGGGCGCACGGCAACCGACGCGAACGGGCTGCTGCGCCACTGCGAAAACTGGTTCGCGGGCATGTCGGTGTCCGGGTAGCGGTGCGTTCAGGCGGTCGCGGGAGCAGGAACGAGCGACGCGCGGTGCGCGGCGATCGCATCGCGCACGATCGGTGCCGCGCGTTGCGCGCCTTCGCCCGACGGATCGTCGAGCGCGGCGAGCAACGCGCGGCGCATCCGCGGCTCCCAGAAGCGCCGGATATGCTCGGCGATACCGGTCAGCGCTTCGTCGCGATCGGGCATCGATTCGAAGAATGCGCCGATCTGGTTGGCCATGTCGATCAGGTGGTCGTTGTCCATCGAAGCCTCACTTGCCTGTCGTCACGGTGTCGGGCGTGCTCGCGCGGCGCTCGAGCAGGTCGATCTGCTCCGCGTTGAAGCGCGCGTATGCACGCTGCCATTCGGACGGCTGCGCAACCGGCAGCACCTGCACGGCCGTCACCTTGTATTCAGGGCAGTTCGTCGCCCAGTCGGAGCTTTCCGTCGTGATCACGTTCGCGCCCGATTCGGGGAAGTGGAACGTCGTGTACACGACGCCCGGCTGCATGCGTTCCGTCACGAGCGCGCGCAGCACCGTCTGCCCGGCACGCGATTCGATGCCGACCCAGTCGCCGGTCCGGATGCCGCGATCCTGCGCGTCGTGCGGGTGGATCTCGAGGCGATCCTCTTCATGCCACCGGACGTTTTCGGTCCGGCGCGTCTGCGCGCCGACGTTGTATTGCGACAGGATGCGGCCCGTCGTCAGGATCAGCGGATAGCGCTGCGTGACCTTTTCCGGCGTCGGAATGAACTTGGTGATCACGAACCGGCCCTTGCCGCGTACGAACTCGTCTATGTGCATCGTCGGCGTGCCTTCCGGCGCGTGCTCGTTGCACGGCCACTGGATGCTGCCGAGCGCGTCGAGCTTCTCGTACGATACGCCGGAGAAGGTCGGCGTGAGCCGCGCGATCTCGTCCATGATTTCCGACGGATGCGTGTAGTGCATGTCGTAACCGAGCGCCTGCGACAGCAGCAGCGTCACTTCCCAGTCAGCGTAGCCCGCGAGCGGCGGCATCACCTTGCGCACGCGCGAGATGCGGCGCTCCGCGTTCGTGAACGTGCCGTCCTTCTCGAGGAACGTCGAGCCCGGCAGCAGCACGTGCGCATATTTCGCGGTCTCGTTGAGGAAGATGTCCTGCACGACGATGCACTCCATCGCCGACAGCGCGGCCGACACGTGCTGCGTGTTCGGGTCCGACTGGACGATGTCCTCGCCCTGGCAGTAGAGCCCCTTGAAACTGCCGTCGAGCGCCGCGTCGAACATGTTCGGGATGCGCAGCCCCGGTTCCGGCTGCAGCTTGGCCGACCACGCCTGTTCGAACTGCGTGCGCACGATCTCGTCACTGATGTGCCGGTAGCCGGGCAGTTCGTGCGGGAACGAGCCCATGTCGCACGAACCCTGCACGTTGTTCTGGCCGCGCAGCGGATTGACGCCGACGCCTTCGCGGCCGATGTTGCCGGTCGCCATCGCGAGGTTCGCGATGCCCATCACCGTCGTCGAGCCCTGCGCGTGTTCGGTCACGCCCAGCCCGTAATAGATCGCGGCATTGCCGCCCGTTGCGTAGAGGCGCGCGGCGGCGCGTACCAGCTCGGCCGGCACGCCGGTCACGTCGGCGGTTGCCTCGGGCGAATTGTCGGGGCGCGACACGAAGTCGCGCCATTGCTCGAACGCGCGCGTCTCGCAGCGCTCGGCGACGAATGCGTCGGCAACAAGCCCTTCGGTGACGATCACGTGCGCGAGCGCGTTGACGATCGCGACGTTGGTGCCGGGGCGCAGTTGCAGGTGATGCGTGGCCTTCACGTGCGGGCCGTCGACGACATCGATGCGGCGCGGGTCGATCACGATCAGCTTCGCGCCGTCGCGAACGCGCCGCTTCAGCCGCGAGCCGAACACCGGGTGGCCGTCGGTCGGGTTCGCACCCATCACGACGATCACGTCGGCCTGGTCGACCGATGCGAACGTCTGCGTGCCGGCCGATTCGCCGAGCGTCGTCTTGAGGCCATAGCCGGTCGGCGAATGGCACACGCGCGCGCAGGTGTCGACGTTGTTGTTGCCGAACGCGGCACGCACGAGCTTCTGCACGAGGTAGGTTTCCTCGTTCGTGCAGCGCGACGACGTGATGCCGCCGATCGAATCGCGGCCGTATTTCTGCTGCAGCTTGCGGAATTGCGTCGCCGCGTAGGTGAGCGCTTCGTCCCAGCTTACTTCGCGCCACGGGTCGGTGATCTTCTCGCGGATCATCGGCTTCGTGATGCGGTCCTTGTGCGTCGCGTAGCCCCACGCGAAGCGTCCCTTCACGCACGCGTGGCCCTCGTTCGCGAGGCCGTTCTTGTTCGGCGTCATGCGCACGACCTGCGTGCCCTTCATCTCGGCCTTGAACGAGCAGCCGACGCCGCAGTACGCGCAGGTCGTGACGACCGAGTGTTCGGCTTGCCCGAGCTGCACGACGGATTTCTCCTGCAGCGTGGCCGTCGGGCATGCGGCGACGCAGGCGCCGCACGACACGCATTCCGACGCCATGAACGATTCGCTTTCGCCGGCGGCGACGCGCGATTCGAAGCCGCGCGCGGCGATCGTCAGCGCGAACGTGCCCTGGGTTTCCTCGCACGCGCGCACGCAGCGGTTGCAGACAATGCACTTCGACGGGTCGTACGTGAAGTAGGGGTTCGATTCGTCCTTGCGGTCGTTGAGGTGATTCGCGCCATCGAAGCCGTAGCGCACTTCGCGCAGCCCGACGACCCCCGCCATGTCCTGCAGCTCGCAGTCGCCGTTGGCGGGGCAGGTGAGGCAGTCGAGCGGATGGTCGGAGATGTACAGCTCCATCACGTTGCGGCGCAGCGACTGCAGCCGGTCCGACTGCGTGCGCACCTTCATGCCCGCTTCGGCCGGCGTCGTGCACGAGGCCGGATAACCGCGCCGGCCTTCGATCTCGACGAGGCACAGCCGGCACGAGCCGAACGGCTCGAGCGAATCGGTCGCGCAGAGCTTCGGGACGTTGACGCCGGCTTCGATCGCCGCGCGCATCACCGACGTGCCGGCCGGTACCGTCACCGGCTGGCCGTCGATTTCGAGCGTGACGTCGGTATCGGCATGGCGTTGCGGCGTGCCGTAGTCGGTATCGTCGAACGGGTCGCGGGCGCGCGCCTGTGCGGCGCTCTTGCACGCGCATTGGCCCGAGCCGCAGCCGCCTTGGCGGACGTTGTTCGTGTCGAGGGACATGCAGGGCTCCTTCTGGGTCAGGCCGCAGCCTTGACCGGGCTCGACGCGGCATCCTTGCCGCCAGCGAGCCCGAAATCTTCGGGGAAATGGTCGAGCGCGGACAGCACCGGGTAGGGCGTCATCCCGCCCATCGCGCACAGCGAACCGGCCAGCATCGTGTCGCACAGATCGCGCAGCAGCGTGACCTGCCGCTCCGACGTGTCGCCGTGGCGGATGCGCGCGATCGTCTCGACGCCGCGCGTCGAACCGATCCGGCACGGCGTGCACTTGCCGCACGATTCGATCGCACAGAACTTCATCGCATATTCGGCAAGCTCGGCGAGGTTCGACGTGTCGTCGTGCAGCACGATGCCGCCGTGGCCGACCACCGCGCCGATCGCCGTATACGCCTCGTAATCGAGCGGCACATCCCACTGATGGTCGGGCAGGTAGGTGCCGAGCGGGCCGCCGACCTGCGCGGCGCGTGCCGGCCGACCGCTTGCCGTGCCGCCGCCGAAGTCGAACAGCAGCTCGCGCAGCGTGACGCCGAACGCGAGTTCGACGAGGCCGCCGTGACGGAGGTTGCCGGCCAGCTGGAACGGCAGCGTGCCGCGCGAGCGGCCCATGCCGAAATCGCGATAGAACGCGGCGCCGCGCGCGAAGATCACGGGTGCCGTCGCGAGCGTGATCACGTTGTTGATCACGGTCGGCTGACCGAACAGGCCGGCGAGCGCTGGCAGCGGCGGCTTCGCGCGCACGACGCCGCGCTTGCCCTCGAGCGATTCGAGCAGCGCCGTTTCCTCGCCGCACACGTACGAGCCCGCGCCTTTCGCGACGTGCAGCTCGAATGCATGCGCGGAGCCGAGCACGCGTTCGCCGAGCCAGCCGGCCTCGCGCGCGCGGACGATCGCGGCTTCGAGCGTCGCGATCGCGTGCGGGTATTCGCTGCGCACGTAGATGTAGCCGACCGTCGCGCCCGTTGCGATGCCCGCGATGATCATCCCTTCGATCAGGCAGTACGGATCGCATTCCATCATCAGGCGGTCGGAGAACGTGCCCGAATCGCCTTCGTCCGCATTGCAGACGATGTACTTCTGCGTGGCGCTCGCGTGCCGGACCGTGCGCCACTTGATGCCGGCCGGGAACGCCGCGCCGCCGCGGCCGCGCAGCCCCGATTCGATCAGCGTTTCGCACGCGGCATCGCCGTCGAGCGCGAGTGCGTTCTTCAGGCCGGCGAGGCCTTCATGCTGCAGGTAGTCGTCGATCGACAGCGGATCGGTCAGGCCGATGCGCGCGAACGTGAGGCGCTGCTGGCGCGCGAGATAGGGGTGCGCGTCGACGATGCCGACGCCGCTCGGATGCGCACCGCCTTCGAGCCAGTTTGCATCGAACAGGGCCGGCACGTCGGCGGCCGACAGGTTCGCATAGCCGATGCGTCCGGCGGCCGTACCGACCTCGACGAGCGGCTCGAGCCACAGCAGCCCGCGCGAGCCGTTGCGGACCAGTTCGATCGCGACGCCGCGCCGTTCGGCTTCCGCGACGATCGCGGCGGCGAGCGCGTCGGCGCCGAGGGCCAGCGCGGACGAATCGCGCGGGACGTAGATGCGGGTCGTCATGCGGCCTCCGGCGTGTGGGCGAGAGCATCGGCCAGCAGCGCGTCGAATTTCTCCG
Source organism: Burkholderia sp. DN3021 (assembly GCF_049805555.1). Taxonomy (NCBI): domain Bacteria; kingdom Pseudomonadati; phylum Pseudomonadota; class Betaproteobacteria; order Burkholderiales; family Burkholderiaceae; genus Burkholderia; species Burkholderia sp. DN3021. The sequence continues at coordinate 13,033 of NZ_JBNCAB010000003.1, forward strand.
GCGTGACCTTCGCATGCAGCACGCCGTTGACCGTCAGCGACGGCGACTGCGCGCACTGTCCGAGACAGTAGACCGATTCGAGCGCGACGGCGTCCGGCGCGTGCGCTTCCGCGGCATCGCCGTGCGCTGCGTCGAACCGGCAGCCCGTGCGGGCTTCGGCGTGCGCGGCGAGCGTTTCGCAGCCCATGCTGCGGCACGCTTCGGCGCGGCACATCTGGATCGTCACGCGCGCGGGCGGCGCGGTACGGAAGTGGTGATAGTAGGTCAGTACGCCGTGCACTTCCGCGCGCGACAGGTTCAGCGCCCTGGCGAGCGGCGCGACGCAGCCCGGCGGCACGTAGCCCGCGTCGTCCTGGATCGCATGCAGGATCGCGACCAGCGACCGGCCGGCGCGCGCATGGCGCTCGACGAGCGCGTCGGGCGCATGGGAATTCGGGGACATCGGTTATGCTCCTCCAAAGTCTCATATGCGCTCGAAATTCATATAGTGCGCATCGTGACTTCGTTCTGATTGATTTAGGCCAACGATAAGCGGAAGATTTCGTGGTCGCAATAGGAAATCGGAGTGCATAATTGATTCGAATCGAATGCGACGCGTATCTGACCGTACGCGACATCGAAGGCCGTACGGCCAGCCTGTCCGACGTCGCGCCACTGCTGGAACTCGTGGCCGACACGGGCAGCATCGCGCAGGCTGCCCAGGCAAAAGGGCTGTCGTACCGGCACGCGTGGGGCATGCTGCGCGCGCTGGAAGCGTGCATCGGCGGGGAGTTGATCGAAACCGCGCGGGGCAAGGGGTCGACGCTGTCGGAACTTGGGCGGGCGGTCGTCGACGCGCAGCGCCTCGCGCGCAGCCGGCTCGACGGGAACCTGCGCACGCTGGCGGCCGAGGTGGCCAGCGACCTGAACCGGCGGCTTGCGCAGCGCGACGGTGCCGTGCGTATCCACGCGTCGCACGGTTACGCGGTCGCGACGCTCGTGTCCGCGCTCGTCGATACGCAGGCGGCCGTCGACATCAAGTATCGCGAGAGCGTCGAGGCCGTGCAGGCGCTCGCACGCGGAGAATGCGACCTGGCCGGTTTCCATCTGCCGCGCGGCGCGTTTCGCGCGCAGTGCGCGCAGATCTACCGGCCGTGGCTCGACGACACGCGCCACGTGCTGATTCACCTGACGCGCCGCCAGCAGGGGCTGTTCGTGCCGCGCGGCAACCCGAAGCAGGTCCGCGGGCTCGCGGATCTCGCGCGCAACGATATCCGCTTCGTCAATCGGCAGCCGGGGTCGGGTACGCGCATGCTGCTGGATCTCGCGCTGCGTGCGATCGGCATCGATCCCGAGCGCATCGACGGTTATGCGTCGGCCGAGCTCACGCATTCGGCGATTGCGGCGTTCGTCGCGAGCGGGATGGCCGATCTCGGCTTCGGTGTCGAGCCGGCCGCCCGTCATTTCGGGCTCGATTTCATCCCGGTCGTCGACGAGGACTATTACTTCGCGTGCGAACGCGCACGGCTCGACGCGCGGCCGCTCGCCGGCGTGCTGGCGCTGCTGCGCGACGCGCGCTTCGTCGAGCGCGTCGCACATCTCGACGGCTACGATCCGGCCGCATGCGGGACGCTGACGAGCATCGCGACGGGGCTGGCCGGCAGCGACGGCACGAGCGCGCCGGACGGCCATTCCCGGTAACGGGGACGCGGTCGAACCGCGCTGCAGCAGCGGGGGATTTGCGCTACGCTTGACGCTTGATCAACGTTCCAACAAGCACGCCGTTCAGGCGTCATCCCGCCATGAAATTTTCCGTTTCCCTCGCCGCGGCAGCGTTGACCGCGGGGCTTCTGGTCGCGGCTTCGCCGTTTGCGCTTGCGCAGAATTCCCCGGGCGTGCCCGGCGGCATCCTGAGCGAACAGTTTCGCCTGAACGAGCATCCGCAGATGCCGTTCGCGGCGTCGGCGCCATCGCAGAAATACCAGGGCAGCAAGAAGTCGGCCTTGCGTCGCAAGGGCGACCTGGGTGACCCGAACGGCTGCAACCTGAAGTGCCCGATGGATAGCCAGTAACGCGTCGACAGGCGCGTTTGCGCGTTGGTCGTACGGTGTCGATTCGACAGGCGGGTGATGTGCACGCGCATATCGGCTTGACCGTCTGAGCGGCGCGACTGCACGAATCCCGTGCAACACCATTCGAGCCCCGCGAAGCGTTGTCGCTTCGCGGGGCTTGTGCTTTCAGGCGAGTCGTCAGGCGACGCGATGCCGGATGAAGCAGCGTTCGCGAATTGCCGGCCCCGCGGATGATCTAGGGTTAACCCGCGAATCAGGAAGGATGTCTTCCCGAAACCTGCCTTATTCTTAAGCATCCGCCTACATAAACTTCGGTTTGTCGGCGCTGAACAAGGTGTTCACCGCGAAAACAGACAAATCTGGAGGTAGGTCATCATGAAGTCACTCGTTCAAGCTGTTGTCGTTGCTGCCGCTCTCGTTGCCCCGGTCGTGTCGTTTGCCCAGTCGGGTTCGACGATCACCCGCGCGCAGGTCCGTGCCGAGCTGGTTCAGCTCCAGCAAGCCGGTTACAACTCCGCCCGCGGCGAAGATCCGCATTATCCGGAAGCGATCCAGGCCGCAACGGCGCGTGTTGCGGAGCAACAGCGCAGTGCGCTGGCGCAAGCGCAAGGTGTCGACGCCAGCGGGTACGGCGCGCAGGCACAGGGCGCATCGGCATCGGGTTCGCGTGCAATGGGCGTGCGTCCGGCCAGCGCGGAAGAAATGAAGTCGCTGTATCGCGGCAGCTAAGTCGTGTATTGCCCTGCGCATCGGCAACGCCCTGCGCACCGGCAACCGCGCTGGCCGCAGCCCATTGCGACCGACGCTTGCGCGGGCGCGGCGGAATATCCGTCACCTCCTGTCGCCGGAATACCGGCGGCATTCCGCCCGGTCCGTCCGTGGCTGGGCGCTTTTTCGGAAGGAGAGGGGGCGCATGCGTTTCGCTGGCAACAAAAAACCCCGCAGACTTGCGTCATGCGGGGTTCGTGCGGCGAGCGCGGAATTTGGTGGAGGCGGCGGGAATCGAACCCGCGTCCAGAAGCGCTCCACGACTAGTTCTACATGTTTAGTTCAGTCATTTGATTTAACCGCAGCGACGCGGACGAACACGCTGCACTACGGCGATTCGCTAGGTTTTCGACCCTGGCGTCGCGACGCCGACAGGGCTTAACTGACGTAAATGACCTCTGGCGGTATTGCTACCGGTCTTGCGACACTAGCCCGTCAGTGAACTAGGCAGAGGACGGCGGCCGTTAGGCTGCCAGTGCGAACGTATCGTCGTTTGCAGTTACGATTTTCCCATTGATTAACGAGGTGACGGGTCCTCGACATGCCCTAGCCGCTTCACAACCCCTGTCGAAACCAGGTCGCCCCCGCGGATCAGATCGATCATTATAGCCCAACATCGCGCAGCAGTTCGCGCAGTTCCTGCGTCGTGTCGACGAGATGCTGGGCCTGCCAGTCGGCCGGCGCGGCGCCGTCGCCGCAGTAACCGTACGCGGCCGCGACCGTCGCCATGCCGGCAGCGCTGCCGGCCTGAATGTCGCGCAGATCGTCGCCGACGTAGACGATGCGCGCCGGCGCGAGCGTCAGCTGGTCGGCCGCGTGCAGCAGCGGAGCAGGGTGCGGCTTCGAGTGCGGCGTTGTGTCGCCCCCGACGACGCAGGCCGCGCGCAGTGCAAGACCGAGCAGGTCGATGAGCGGCGCCGTGAGCCGCATCGCCTTGTTCGTGACGATGCCCCAGCGCACGCCGCGCGCATCGAGTTCGTCGAGCACGTCGCCGATGCCGGAGAACAGCGTCGTATGCACGCAGATATCCGTCGCGTAGTTGGCCAGGAACTCATCGCGCATCGCTTCGTAGCCGGGCGTGTGCGGGTCGATGCCGAACGCGCCGCCGAGCAGGCCGCGCGCGCCGGCCGAAGCCAGCGGCCGCAGCACGTCGAGCGGCGTTTCGGGCAGGCCGCGCGCGCGCTGCATCTTATTGACGGCGGCGGCGAGATCGGGCGCCGTGTCGGCAAGCGTGCCGTCCAGGTCGAATAGCACGGCAGCGCAGTGCAGCAGGCGCGGTTCGTCGAGTGCGGCCCGCGCGGTCGAAAGGGGAGTCGTCATGCCGGTCGGAGGGTCACGCGCCGCGGCGGCACGCGACGAGGTAGTTGATGTCGGTGTCGTTCGACAGCGCGAAGCGCTTGCCGATCGGATGATACGTGATGCCCTTGATCTCCACGATGTGCAGATCCGTCGCACGCACGAAGCCGGCCAGTTCCGACGGGCGGATGAAGCGCGCGTAGTCGTGCGTGCCCTTCGGCAGCATTTGCGCGATGTACTCAGCGCCGATCACCGCGAACAGGTAGGACTTCAGATTCCGGTTCAGCGTCGAGAAGAACACCCAGCCGCCCGGCTTCACGAGCGTCGCGCACGCGGCGACGATATCGCCGGGCGACGGCACGTGCTCGAGCATCTCCATACACGTGACGACGTCGTAGGAGCCTGGCTCGCGCGCGGCGATCGCTTCGGCGGCGATCGCCTCGTAGTCGACCGCGATGCCGCTTTCGAGGCTGTGCAGGTCGGCGACGCCAAGCGCTTCGGTCGACAGGTCGATGCCTTTCACCTGGGCGCCGAGCCCGGCCATCGATTCGGACAGGATGCCGCCGCCGCAGCCGATGTCGAGTGCGCGCTTGCCGGGCAGGTGCGCATGTGCGTCGATCCAGCCGAGCCGGACCGGGTTCAGGTCGTGCAGCGGCTTGAATTCGGCATTCGGATCCCACCACCGATGGGCGAGGTCGCTGAATTTCTGGAGTTCGTGCGGATCGGCGTTGGTCATGGCGGCAAACGGGCTACGGAAGGAGGGCGGTGCTGCGGTTCGTCAGCCCCGAGTATATAAGCGGACGGCGAGGCCAGCGAGCGCCCGGACGGGCATCAAAGAAAAAGCCCCGCCGGGGCGGGGCTTTGAAGCAGTCGAAAACCGCGGCTTACTGCGCCGGAACGGTCGTCTTCTGGACTTCTTGCGTACCAACCACTTCGACTTCCACGCGGCGGTCCGGTGCGAGGCAGGCGATCAGCTGCTTGCGGTTCTTCTGGTTGCAGCCAGTCGTAACCGGGTTGCGCTTGCCCTTGCCTTCCGTGTAGATCTTGTTGGCCGGCACACCCTTGCTGACCAGGTACGACTTCACGGCCTGCGCACGGCGCAGCGACAGACGGTCGTTGTACTTGTCCGAACCGATGCGGTCCGTGTAGCCCGTTGCGACGACCACTTCCGTGTTCATGCCCTGGATCTTCGAAGCCAGTTCGTCCAGCTTCTGCTTGCCCAGCGGCTTGAGCGTTGCCTTGTCGAAGTCGAACAGGGCGTCAGCTTGATACGTGATCTTCTGGCTCGTGATGGCCGGAGCGACCGGAGCGACCGGCGGCTGCGGTGCCTGGGCGACCAGTGCGCCATCGCACTTCGCGTTGGCGGTGGCCGGCGTCCAGAACGCATCGCGCCAGCAGAGCTCGTTCGTGCCGTTCATCCACACCCATTCGCCCGTGCCGTTCACCCAGTTGTCATTGACGGCTTGACGCGACGCCGGCACCGACTGTGCCGAAGCGGATGCAGCCATAACTGCGGTAGCTGCAATGAACGCGAGCTTTGAAAGTTTATTCATATTTCTCCTCTCGAAATTGAGATTACCGCAGGTTTACTGCGAGCCTGTTGACGGTGACAAGTCATACATTGCTCGAAGTATAACATTGGTGCGGCACAAAAAACGCGGCACCGCTCTGTGTAGACTTCGAGCAGCGTCTAACTTTCAGTGCGTTGGCATTTTGCCATATCGTTCCCTTCCTACGAAAAAAAATCCTCCCCACCCTAAGATCCCCTCAACTTTGTGGTGCATGCGCAACACCGGCCTGCCGCAACTTTTAGAGATTGTCAAGGGCGTGCCGGCGAAATTGCGCGGATGCGTGTATCTGTTTACTCGTGCGCGTGAAACAACCCGGGCGCGATCGCCGGTAAACCGGGCGCGATCAACGGTGACGTCGAGTCGCGTGCGATTCCGGTCGGTTCGCCGCCGCCGCGATTTTCGCTATTTATATATAGCGGGGGAGGCGAATTTGCGGCTGATGGGCGCATGTTAGAATCTCGCGTTGCGTTGCGCATGCAGCGCCCACGCGAAAGGCGTTCGCCGTCTTCGCTCCGAAACGATACGGATACATGGATCAATTCGCCAAAGAGACCCTGCCCACCTCCCTAGAGGAGGAAATGCGCCGTTCGTATCTCGATTACGCGATGAGCGTGATCGTCGGACGTGCCCTCCCGGATGTCCGCGATGGCCTGAAGCCCGTGCACCGGCGCGTGTTGTTCGCGATGCACGAACTGAACAACGACTGGAACCGCGCGTACAAGAAGTCGGCGCGTATCGTCGGTGACGTGATCGGTAAGTACCACCCTCACGGCGACACCGCGGTCTACGACACGATCGTGCGGATGGCGCAGGACTTCTCGCTGCGCTACATGCTGATCGACGGGCAGGGCAACTTCGGCTCGATCGACGGCGACAATGCCGCGGCGATGCGTTACACCGAAATTCGCATGGCGAAGATCGGTCACGAGCTGCTCGCCGACATCGACAAGGAAACGGTCGATTTCGAGCCGAACTACGACGGCAACGAAATGCAGCCGTCGGTCCTGCCGTCGCGCATCCCGAACCTGCTGATCAACGGCTCGTCGGGCATCGCGGTCGGCATGGCGACCAACATCCCGCCGCACAACCTGAACGAAGTCGTCGACGCGTGCCAGCACCTGCTGAACACCCCGGAAGCGACGATCGACGAGCTGATCGAGATCATCCCGGCGCCGGACTTCCCGACCGCCGGCATCATCTACGGCGTCGCCGGCGTGCGCGACGGCTACCGCACCGGGCGCGGCCGCGTCGTGATGCGCGCGGCCACGCACTTCGAGGAGATCGACCGCGGCCAGCGGATGGCGATCATCGTCGACGAGCTGCCGTACCAGGTGAACAAGCGCTCGCTGCTCGAGCGGATCGCCGAGCTCGTCAACGAGAAGAAGCTCGAAGGCATCTCCGACATCCGCGACGAGTCCGACAAGAGCGGCATGCGTGTCGTAATCGAGCTCAAGCGCGGTGAAGTGCCCGAAGTGGTGCTGAACAACCTGTACAAGGCGACGCAGCTCCAGGACACGTTCGGCATGAACATGGTCGCGCTCGTCGACGGCCAGCCGAAGCTGCTGAACCTGAAGGAAATCCTGCAGTGCTTCCTGTCGCATCGACGTGAAGTGCTGACGCGCCGGACGATCTACGAACTGCGCAAGGCCCGCGAACGCGGCCACGTGCTCGAAGGTCTCGCGGTCGCGCTCGCGAACATCGACGAGTTCATCGCGATCATCAAGGCCGCGCCGACGCCGCCGATCGCGAAGCAGGAACTGATGGCGAAGCCGTGGGATTCGTCGCTCGTGCGCGAGATGCTGACGCGCGCCGAGAGCGAGAACGCGACGGCCGGCGGGCGCTCCGCGTACCGCCCGGAAGGCCTGAACCCGGCTTTCGGCATGCAGGGCGACGGGCTGTACCGTCTGTCCGACACGCAGGCCCAGGAAATCCTGCAGATGCGCCTGCAGCGCCTGACCGGCCTCGAGCAGGACAAGATCATCGGCGAGTACCGCGAAGTGATGGCGCAGATCGCCGACCTGCTGGACATCCTCGCGCGCCCCGAGCGGATCACGACGATGATCGGCGAGGAACTCACGTCGGTGAAGGCCGAATTCGGCGACGCGCGCCGCTCGAAGATCGAGCTGAACGCGACCGAGCTGAACACCGAGGATCTGATCACGCCGCAGGACATGGTCGTCACGATGTCGCACGCGGGCTACGTGAAGTCGCAGCCGCTGTCCGAGTACCGCGCGCAGAAGCGCGGTGGTCGCGGCAAGCAGGCGACGCAGATGAAGGAAGACGACTGGATCGAGACGCTGTTCATCGCGAACACGCACGATTACATCCTGTGCTTCTCGAACCGCGGCCGCGTGTACTGGGTCAAGGTCTATGAAGTGCCGCAGGGCTCGCGCAACTCGCGCGGCCGCCCGATCGTCAACATGTTCCCGCTGCAGGATGGCGAGAAGATCAACGTCGTGCTGCCGGTGAAGGAATTCTCGGCCGACAAGTTCATCTTCATGGCGACGTCGCTCGGCACCGTGAAGAAGACGCCGCTCGAAGCGTTCAGCCGTCCGATGAAGAAGGGCATCATCGCGGTCGGCCTCGACGACGGCGACTTCCTGATCGGTGCGTCGATTACCGACGGCGCGCACGACGTGATGCTGTTCTCCGACGCCGGCAAGGCCGTGCGCTTCGACGAGAACGACGTGCGTCCGATGGGGCGCGAGGCGCGCGGCGTGCGCGGCATGCAGCTCGAGGACGGGCAGCAGGTCATCGCGATGCTGGTCGCGGGCAGCGAGGAGCAGACCGTGCTCACCGCGACCGAGAACGGCTACGGCAAGCGCACGCCGATCACCGAATACACGCGCCACGGCCGCGGTACGAAGGGTATGATCGCGATCCAGACGTCCGAGCGCAACGGCAAGGTCGTGGCCGCGACGCTCGTCGACGCCGAGGATCAGATCATGCTGATCACGACGGCCGGCGTGTTGATTCGCACCCGTGTTTCCGAGATTCGCGAGATGGGGCGCGCGACGCAAGGTGTTACACTCATCAGTCTCGATGAGGGTACCAAGCTCTCTGGCCTGCAGCAGATTGCGGAGGCCGAGGAGGGCGATGGCGAGGCCGACGAGGCGTCGGACGGCGAAGCCTGAAGAACGGATGAGACTCTGGCCGCCGCGGGCGTGAAGCGCCGCGGCCGGCGAGCAACCATTCATATTTCCAAAAGGGAGTGATGATGCAAAAGCAATTCAAGCAACTGGTCCTGCTGGCTGCACTGGTGCCGACGTTCGCGATGGCGCAAGCGCTGTCGAATTCCGCACCGGCGCCCGCCGCGGCAGCTGCGCCGATCGACGCCGACAAGAAGGCCGCGATCAAGGATCTGCTCGACGCGATCGACGCGCCGAAGCTCGTGTCGGCAATCGGCAACAGCGCCGAAATGCAGGCCAAGCAGCTCGTGCCGGCGATCCTGTCGGACGCGCTGTCGGAAAACAAGACGCTGAACGACAAGCAGAAGCAGGCTGCCGTTCCGACGCTGCAGAAGAACGCGGTGCCGAAGCTGGTCGACGGCGCGGGCAAGGTGTTCGGCACGCAGCAGTTCCAGAACGACGCAATGTCGGCTCAGTACGACGCATACGCGAAGTACTACAGCACGTCGGAGATCAAGGATCTGACGACGTTCTACAAGAGCCCGACGGGCCGCAAGTTCATCCAGGTTCAGGATCAGGTCGGTCGCGACGTGGTCAACGGCCTGATGCAGAAGTACATGCCGCAAGCGATCCAGGCAACGCGCACGCAGGCTGACAAGGAAGTCGCAGCAGTCAAGCCGGGCAAGTAAGCCGTCCGGGCACGCCCCCCGGCCGTTCGGCCGGGTTTGGCGGGAGCCTTCCGACAGTGCGATAATGGCCGTTTGCGCGCGAGCGCAAGCGGCCATTCCTTTTCTGGCGCGGCTCATTTGCAACTGACATGCGGCGGCAAGCCGCCGGTCGCGTCCCTCCCGAGGTTTTCACGATGCGCGTCTTTAATTTCTCCGCCGGTCCTGCGGCGATGCCCGAGGAAGTGCTGCAGCAGGCCGCCGACGAAATGCTCGACTGGCACGGCAGCGGCATGAGCGTGATGGAGATGAGCCATCGCGGCAAGGAATTCATGTCGATTCACGAGGCCGCGCTGACCGACCTGCGCGACTTGCTGGGCGTGCCGGCAAGCCACCGGATCCTGTTCCTGCAGGGCGGCGGCATCGCGGAAAACGCGATCGTGCCGATGAACCTGCTCGGGTCGCGCAACACCGCCGACTTCGTCGTGACGGGCTCGTGGTCGCAGAAATCGTTCGGCGAGGCGAAGAAGTTCTGCACGCCGCATTTCGCCGCAACCGGCAAGACGGAAGACGGCTACACGCGCGCGCCGGCGCGCGCCGAATGGCAACTGTCGGACGATCCGGCCTACGTGCATCTGTGCACCAACGAGACGATCGACGGCGTCGAGACGTTCGAGATTCCCGATCTCGGCGACGTGCCGCTGGTCGCGGATGTCTCGTCGCACATCCTGTCGCGCCCGATGGACGTCGCGAAATACGGCGTGCTGTACGGCGGCGCGCAGAAGAATATCGGGATGGCCGGCGTGACGGTCGTGATCGTGCGCGAGGATCTGCTCGATCGCGCGCTGTCGATCTGCCCGTCCGCGTTCGAATGGAAGACCGTCGCCGCGAACAACTCGCTGTACAACACGCCGCCCACCTACGCGATCTACATCGCGGGCCTCGTGTTCCAGTGGCTGAAGCGGCAGGGGGGGCTCGAAGCGATCGAGGCCCGCAATATCGAAAAATCGAAGCTGCTCTACGACACGATCGATGCGAGCGGCTTCTATCTGAACAAGGTCGAGCCGGCAGCGCGTTCGCGGATGAACGTGCCGTTTTTCCTGGCCGACGAAACGCGCAACGAAGACTTCCTTGCCGGCGCAAAGGCGCGCGGGCTGCTGCAGCTGAAGGGCCACAAGTCCGTCGGCGGCATGCGGGCGTCGATCTACAACGCGGTGCCGCTCGACGGCGTGAAGGCGCTCGTCGAGTACATGAAGGACTTCGAGCAGCGCGGCGCCTGACGGCGACGCTGTTCAAACAGCACGGCAAAACGCATGGACGACGAACTGAATTCCCGCCTGAAACCGCTGCGCGATCGCATCGACGCGATCGACGCGCAGCTGATCGCGCTCCTGAACCAGCGCGCCGCGGTGGCGCTGGAGGTGGGCGAGGTCAAGAAGCATTTCAACGCGCCGGTGTTCCGGCCGGAGCGCGAGCTGCAGGTGATCGCGCGGCTGCAGGACATGAGCGCGGGGCCGCTCGAGAGCGAGCACATCGGCGCAATCTGGCGCGAGATCATGGCGGCGAGCCGCGCGCTCGAGCAGACGATCCACGTCGCGTTCCTCGGGCCGGTCGGCACGTATAGCGAACAGGCGATGTTCGAGTATTTCGGCCAGTCGATCGAAGGGCTGCCGTGCCCGTCGATCGACGAGGTGTTCCGTTCGGTCGAGGCCGGTGCGTCCGCATTCGGCATCGCGCCGGTCGAGAATTCGACCGAAGGGGCCGTGTCGCGCACGCTCGACCTGCTGCTGCAGACGCAACTGCTGATCAGCGGTGAGCTCGCGCTGCCCATCCATCACAACCTGCTCACGCAGAGCGGCACGCTCGACGGCGTGAAGCGCGTTTGCGCGCATGCGCAGGCGCTGGCGCAATGCCAGCAGTGGCTCGCCGCGAATGCGCCGCAGCTCGAGCGGCAGGCCGTGGCGAGCAACGCGGAGGCCGCGCGTCTCGCGGCGGCCGATCCGACCGTCGCGGCGATCGCGGGCGACCGCGCGGCCGCGCACTACGGCTTGCAGATCGCGTTCGCGCTGATCCAGGACGATCCTCACAACCGCACGCGTTTCGTGATCGTCGGCAAGCAGCCGGCCGGGCAAAGCGGTCATGACCAGACGTCGCTGATCGTGTCGGTGAAGAACGAGCCGGGCGCCGTGTTCAAGCTGCTCGAACCGCTCGCGCGGCACGGTGTGTCGATGACGCGCTTCGAGTCGCGTCCGGCGCGCGTCGGCACGTGGGAGTACTACTTCTACATCGACATCGAAGGGCACCGCGATGATGCGTCGGTCGCGGCCGCGCTTGCGGAACTCGGCCAGAAGGCTGCGTTCCTGAAGATACTCGGTTCGTATCCGAGCGCACGCTGACGCGCGGCGGCCCGACGCCTGCTCGCGCAGGCGTGGCGGCCAGGCGGGCAGGGCAGGCCGATCGGCGCTGCCGAAGGCGGGTTCGGGCGGCACCGGTGCAGGTCGCGCCGGGTGCGGGCCCGTTGCCCGGAATCTGGAATTCCGTGTGCGGGGCGTCGTTCCGCGCGCGTAACTTGGCTCTTGTCGTGTCAGGCTTTGCATTCAACAAACTGGTCATTTTCGGTGTCGGCCTGATCGGCGGATCGCTGGCCCGCGCGCTGCGTGAGCGCGCGCCGGGCGACGCGGGCGAGATCGTCGGCGTGGGCCGTTCGCGCGCATCGGTCGAGCGTGCGCTGTCGCTCGGCGTGATCGACCGCGCGGCGGCGCTCGACGACGACGCGCAGTTGCGCGATGCGCTGGCGGGCGCCGATCTCGTGCTGCTGGCCGCACCCGTCGCGCAGACGGGCCCGCTGCTCGCGCGCATCGCGCCGTGGCTCGCCGATGCGACGATCGTCACCGATGCGGGCAGCACCAAATCCGACGTCGCCGCCGCCGCGCGCGAAGCGCTCGGCGCGCGGATCGCACAGTTCGTGCCGGGGCATCCGATCGCCGGCCGCGAGTCGAGCGGCGTCGAGGCCGCGTTGCCGGACCTGTACGTCGGCCGCAACGTCGTGCTGTGCCCGCTGCCGGAGAACGCGCCCGAATCGGTCGCGCGGATCGACGCGATGTGGCGCGCGACCGGCGCCGACGTGCGCACGATGAGCACCGGGCAGCACGACCGCGTGTTTGCGTCGATCAGCCATCTGCCGCACGTGCTGTCGTTTGCGCTCGTCGAACAGATCCTCGGCGAGACGGACGCGGAACTCAAATTCTCGTACGCGGCGGGCGGCTTCCGCGATTTCACGCGCATCGCGGCGTCGAGCCCGGAGATGTGGCGCGACGTGTGCGTCGCGAACCGCGCGGCGCTGCTCGACGAACTCGACGGCTACACGCGCGTGCTCGCGCGGCTGCGCGAGGCGATCGACGCCGGCGACGGCGCGGCGCTCGAAGCCGTGTTCACGCGCTCGCGCGCCGCACGCAAGGCATGGCAGGAGCGTGGCGGCACGCCCGCTGCCGAACCGGTCAAGAAATAACAGGACGATTCCCATGGACTATCTCGATCTCGGCCCGTACTCCAGCGCATCGGGCACCGTGCGCCTGCCCGGCTCGAAGAGCATCTCGAACCGCGTGCTGCTGCTCGCGGCGCTTGCCGAAGGCGAAACGACGATCACCAATCTGCTCGACTCCGACGACACGCGCGTGATGCTCGATGCACTCGGCAAGCTCGGCGTGAAGCTCGCGCGCGACGGCGACACCTGCGTCGTCACGGGCACGCGCGGCGCGTTCACCGCGAAGACGGCCGACCTGTTCCTCGGCAACGCGGGCACGGCCGTGCGGCCGCTGACCGCGGCGCTCGCGGTGAACGGCGGCGACTACCGCGTGCACGGCGTGCCGCGCATGCACGAGCGGCCGATCGGCGATCTCGTCGACGGCCTGCGGCAGATCGGCGCGCGGATCGACTACGAACTGAACGAAGGCTACCCGCCGCTGCGGATCAGGCCCGCGACGATTTCGGTCGATGCGCCGATCCGCGTGCGCGGCGACGTGTCGAGCCAGTTCCTCACGGCGCTGCTGATGACGCTGCCGCTCGTGAAGGCGAAGGACGGCAAGATCGTCGTCGAGGTCGACGGCGAACTGATCTCGAAGCCGTACATCGACATCACGATCCGGCTGATGGAGCGTTTCGGCGTGGTCGTCGAGCGCGACGGCTGGCAGCGCTTCGTCGTGCCGGCCGGCGTCCGCTACCGCTCGCCGGGGCGGATCATGGTCGAGGGCGATGCGTCGTCCGCATCGTACTTCCTCGCGGCCGGCGCGCTTGGCGGCGGCCCGCTGCGTGTCGAGGGCGTGGGGCGTGCGAGCATCCAGGGCGACGTCGGCTTCGCGAACGCGCTGATGCAGATGGGCGCGAACGTGACGATGGGCGACGACTGGATCGACGTGCGAGGCATCGGCCACGACCACGGCAAGCTCGAGCCGATCGACATGGACTTCAACCTGATCCCCGATGCGGCGATGACCATCGCGGTTGCGGCGCTGTTCGCGAGCGGCACGAGCACGCTGCGCAACATCGCGAGCTGGCGCGTGAAGGAGACCGACCGCATCGCCGCGATGGCGACCGAACTGCGCAAGGTCGGCGCGATCGTCGAGGAAGGTCCCGACTATCTCGTCGTCACGCCGCCGGAAAAGCTCACGCCGAACGCGGCGATCGACACGTACGACGATCACCGGATGGCGATGTGCTTCTCGCTCGTCAGCCTGGGCGGCGTGCCCGTGCGGATCAACGATCCGAAGTGCGTCGGCAAGACGTTCCCCGACTATTTCGACCGCTTCGCCGCGCTCGCCAAAGCCTGACCCGACTGTTCCGATGAAATCGACCCGACCCTTTCACCCGACTCCCGTCATCACGATCGACGGCCCGACCGCTTCCGGCAAGGGCACCGTCGCGGCGCTCGTCGCCGCGCACCTTGGCTTCCACCTGCTCGACAGCGGTGCGCTGTACCGTCTCGCGGCGCTCGCAAGCGTGCGCTACGGCATCGCGGCGGAGGACATCGACGCACTGGTGAAACTGATCGACGATCTCCACATCACGTTCCGCGAAGGCTGCGCGCAGCTCGACGGCGTCGACGTGTCGAACGACATCCGCGCCGAAGCGGTCGGCAACCGCGCGTCGGCCATTGCCGTGCACGGGCCCGTGCGCACCGCGCTGGTCGCGCGCCAGCGCGCGTTCCGCAAGACGCCGGGCCTCGTTGCCGACGGCCGCGACATGGGTACGGTGATCTTTCCGGACGCCGTGCTGAAGGTGTTCCTGACGGCCAGCGCCGAGGCGCGCGCGGCCAGACGGCATAAGCAATTGATGCAAAAAGGTTTTTCTGCTAATATAGATGACTTGCTCCGGGATCTTCGTGAACGTGACGCGCGCGACAGCAATCGCGCGGCCGCACCGCTGAAGCCCGCGGCAGATGCCGAGCTGCTGGATACGTCGGCACTTTCGGTCGATGAAGCAGTCGACCAGGTGCTGCAGTGGTACCGGGCGCTCGGTCAGCCCGCCTGAGAAGGCGGGCAGCGGTAGGTGCCCCGCGTCGCAAGCGCGGAGCGTGTTTCGAACCCTTAACCCCGTGTGGTCTTCGATCTGGCCCTTTCAGCCTGCCATTCCGGCCGGCGTGGCACAGCGAGCCATGCACAATCAGATTTTTATGTCCGACCTGCAAACCTCCACCCCGAATACCGAATCCTTTGCGGCTCTGTTCGAAGAGTCGCTGACCCGCCAAGACATGCGCGCCGGCGAAGTGATTTCCGCCGAAGTCGTGCGCGTCGACCACAACTTCGTGGTCGTCAATGCAGGCCTGAAGTCCGAGGCTTACATTCCGATCGAGGAATTCCTGAACGATCAGGGCGAGGTTGAGGTGCAGTCGGGCGATTTCGTGTCCGTCGCGATCGACGCACTCGAAAACGGCTACGGCGACACGATCCTGTCGCGCGACAAGGCGAAGCGCCTTGCATCGTGGCTGTCGCTGGAAAAGGCCCTCGACAACAACGAACTCGTCACCGGCACGATCACCGGCAAGGTGAAGGGCGGCATGACCGTGATGGTCAACGGCATCCGCGCGTTCCTGCCGGGTTCGCTGGTCGACACGCGTCCGGTCAAGGACACGACCCCGTACGAAGGCAAGACGCTCGAGTTCCGCGTGATCAAGCTCGATCGCAAGCGTAACAACGTCGTGCTGTCGCGTCGTGCAGTGATCGAAGCGACCCAAGGCGAAGAGCGCGCGAAGCTGCTCGAGACGCTGAAGGAAGGCGCGATCGTCAACGGCGTGGTCAAGAACATCACCGACTACGGTGCGTTCGTCGACCTCGGCGGCATCGACGGCCTGCTGCACATCACCGACATCGCATGGCGTCGTGTGCGTCACCCGAGCGAAGTCCTGTCGGTTGGCCAGGAAGTCACCGCGAAGATCCTCAAGTTCGACCAAGAGAAGAACCGCGTCTCGCTGGGCATCAAGCAACTGGGCGACGATCCGTGGGAAGGCATCTCGCGCCGTTACCCGTCGGGCACGCGCCTGTTCGGCAAGGTCACGAACATCACCGACTACGGCGCATTCGTCGAAGTGGAATCGGGCATCGAAGGCCTCGTCCACGTGTCGGAAATGGACTGGACCAACAAGAACGTTGCTCCGTCGAAGGTTGTCCAGCTTGGCGACGAAGTCGAAGTCATGGTCCTCGAGATCGACGAAGACCGTCGTCGTATCAGCCTCGGCATGAAGCAGTGCAAGCCGAATCCGTGGGATGACTTCAGCCGCAACTTCAAGAAGGGCGACAAGATCACGGGCGCAATCAAGTCGATCACCGACTTCGGCGTGTTCATCGGTCTGCCGGGCGGCATCGACGGCCTGGTCCACCTGTCGGACCTGTCGTGGAGCGAAGCCGGCGAAGAAGCGGTTCGCAAGTACAAGAAGGGCGACGAAGTCGAAGCAATCGTGCTCGGTATCGACGTCGAGAAGGAGCGTATTTCGCTCGGCATCAAGCAACTCGAAGGCGACCCGTTCAGCAACTACGTTGCAATGAACGACAAGGGCTCGATCGTCGACGGCGTTGTGAAGACGGTCGATGCGAAGGGTGCGGTCATCACGCTGACGGGCGACATCGAAGGCTACCTGCGCGCATCGGAAATCTCGCAGGATCGCGTCGAAGACGCACGCAACGTGCTGAAGGAAGGCGACAAGGTCAACGCGATGGTGATCAACATCGATCGCAAGTCGCGCGGCATCAACCTGTCGATCAAGGCGAAGGATTCGGCCGAACAACAGGAAGCGATCCGCGGCCTGCAATCGGACTCCAGCGCTGCTGCGACCGGTACGACCAACCTCGGCGCGCTGCTGAAGGCGAAGCTCGACGGCCAGAACCAGTAAGCCTCACGAGGTCTGCTGAAGTATGACCAAATCCGAGTTGGTCGCGCAGCTGGCATCGCGATTTCCGCAACTTGTCCTCAAGGATGCGGATTTCGCGGTGAAAACGATGCTCGATGCAATGTCTGAAGCCCTGGCGAAAGGGCATCGCATCGAAATTCGGGGTTTCGGCAGCTTCGGCCTCAACCGTCGCCCGGCGCGTGTCGGACGCAACCCGAAGTCGGGGGAGAAAGTGCAGGTGCCCGAGAAGTTCGTGCCGCACTTCAAGCCTGGCAAGGAATTGCGTGAACGCGTCGACGGCCGCGCCGGTGAGCCGCTGAAGGCTGACGATCCGGACGACGAGCGTTGAGCGTCGTTCGGTTTGCCCGGAACCTGACCGGCGAAGGCTGAAGAAAAAAGCGCCCCTAGCGGGCGCTTTTTTCATTTCCGGCGATCGTGGCGCAATGGGGCGCGCAGGATCTGCGCAGCCGCGGAAACGCTTCCTTTACAATACGGGTCGATTCGGTGCGACGAAGGGGAGTCGCGCGCCGCGGCAAACCTCAACAAAGAGAGGGCTTCATGAAGTTTATCGTCTGGCTGATCCGGGTATTGGTGTTCGTGCTGCTGCTGGTGCTCGCGCTGGCCAATACGCAAACCGCGACGCTGAATTTTGTTGCCGGCTATGCATGGCAAGCGCCGCTGATCCTGATCGGCCTCGCGTTCTTCGTCGTGGGGCTGCTGGCCGGCCTGCTGTCCGCGCTGCCTTCGATCTTCCGTCTGCGTCTCGAGAACGGGCGCCTGAAGCGCGATCTGCGCGCGGCGCGCGAAACGCCTGCCGTCATCGACCAGCCGCCGATGCCGCCCGTCATTTAACACGGACGCCGCGCGACAATCGCGCGGTTTTCGTCTCTGCTTCGATATTTCGCATGGATCTGGATTTTTGGTGGTTGCTCGCGATTCCGGTTGCGTTCGCGCTCGGTTGGGCGGCGTCACGCTATGACCTGAAGAATCTCCTGTCGGAGAGTGCCAACCTGCCGCGATCGTATTTTCGCGGCCTGAATTTTCTGTTGAACGAACAACCCGACAAGGCGATCGACGCGTTCATCGAGGTCGCCAAGCTCGACCCCGAGACGGTTGAGCTGCACTTCGCGCTCGGCAACCTGTTCCGCCGTCGCGGCGAAACCGACCGTGCAATCCGCGTGCACCAGAACCTGCTGAGCCGTACGGACCTGCCGGTCAACGAGCGCGACCATGCGCTGTACGAGCTCGGCCAGGATTTCCTCAAGGCCGGCCTGCTCGATCGCGCCGAGGAGGCGTTCCACAAGCTCGCCGACGGCGACTACGCGCTTGGCGCACAGCGGGCGCTGCTGACGATCTACGAGATCGAGAAGGACTGGAACAAGTCGATCGATACCGCGAAGCGCATCGAGTCGATGAGCGACAAACCGCTCGGCACCGAAATCGCGCAGTTCCACTGCGAACTCGCGCAGGACGCGCTGCAGCGCAAGAACGCGGCCGCGGCAGCAGAGCAACTGCGGCTCGCGCTGACCGTGAACCCGCAGAACGTTCGCGCGACGATCCTGTCCGGCGATGCCGCGGAGGCGGAGGGCAATCACGCGGCTGCGATCGAGCACTGGAAGCGAGTCGAAGCGCAGAACCCGGCGTATCTGCCGCTCGTCGCCGACAAGCTGATGAAGGCCTATGTCGCGCTCGGCAAGAACGTCGACGGCGCGGAGCTGCTGATGGGGTATGTCGACCGCTATCCGTCGAACGACCTGCTCGACATTGCCTATCAGCACATCGCGGGGTTGCGCGGCCAGGACGCGGCGCACACGCTCGCGCGCGCGCAGATGGAGAAGTCGCCGAACCTGTCGGGGATGCTGCACCTGCTCGATGCGCAGATCGCGGCGGCCGACGAACCGCGTCGTAAGGAACTTGAAATGATGCGTGCGCTGATCAAGCAGCGCACGAAAAATCTGCCACGGTATACGTGCCAGAATTGCGGTTTCCGGGCGCGGCTCTTCTACTGGCAGTGCCCCGGATGCAGCGGCTGGGAAACCTATGCGCCGCGCCGCGTCGAACCTGCGATGTCGAGCTGATCCCGGCACGCGGAGCCAACGCGCAGCGGTTGTCGCCGGGTTCGGCCCGGCGGCCAAGTTAGTCCATTACCGGGAAGTACCGGAACATCTATGAAAATCACCATCATCGGCACCGGCTATGTCGGCCTCGTCACGGGCGCATGCCTCGCGGAGATCGGTCACGACGTCTTCTGTCTCGACGTCGATTCGCGCAAGATCGACATCCTGAATAACGGCGGGATGCCGATTCACGAACCGGGGCTGCTGGACATCATCGCGCGCAACCGCGCGGCGGGGCGCCTGCGCTTTTCGACCGACCTCGAGGCGAGCGTCGCGCACGGCGAGATCCAGTTCATTGCGGTCGGTACGCCGCCCGACGAGGACGGCTCGGCCGACCTGCAATACGTGCTCGAGGCCGCGCGCAACATCGGCCGCCACATGACGGGCTTCAAGGTGATCGTCGACAAGTCGACGGTGCCGGTCGGCACCGCGCAGCGCGTGCGCGGCGTGGTCGACGAGGCGCTTGCCGCGCGCGGGCTCGGGGGCAGCGTCGCGCATCGCTTCTCGGTCGTGTCGAACCCGGAATTCCTGAAGGAAGGCGCCGCGGTCGAGGACTTCATGCGCCCTGACCGGATCATCATCGGTGTCGACGGCGACGAGACGGGCACGATCGCGCGCGAGAAGATGAAGAAGCTTTACGCACCGTTCAACCGCAACCACGAGCGGACGATCTACATGGACGTTCGTTCGGCCGAATTCGCGAAATATGCGGCGAATGCGATGCTCGCGACGCGTATCTCGTTCATGAACGAAATGTCGAATCTTGCCGACAAGGTCGGTGCCGACATCGAGGCCGTGCGCCGCGGGATCGGCTCCGATCCGCGTATCGGCTATCACTTCCTGTACGCGGGCGTCGGCTACGGCGGCTCGTGCTTCCCGAAGGACGTCCAGGCGCTGATTCGCACCGCGGGCGAGAACGGCCAGCCGCTGCGCATCCTGGAAGCCGTCGAGGCGGCCAACCATGCGCAGAAGGACGTGCTGATCGGCAAGATCGAGCAGCGCTTCGGCGCCGACCTGACCGGCCGCGAGTTCGCGGTCTGGGGCTTGGCGTTCAAGCCGAACACCGACGACATGCGCGAGGCGCCGAGCCGCCGCCTGATCGCCGCGCTGCTCGAGCGCGGCGCGATCGTACGCGCGTACGATCCGGTCGCGGTCGACGAGGCGCGGCGCGTGTTCGCGCTGGATTTCGGCGACGATGCGGACGCGCTTGCGCGGCTGCAGCTCGTCGATACGCAGGACGTCGCGGTGACGGGTGCGGACGCGCTCGTGATCGTGACCGAATGGAAGGAATTCCGGAGCCCCGATTTCACGCGCCTGAAGGCCGAACTGAAGGCGCCGGTGATTTTCGACGGGCGCAACCTGTACGAGCCGGACGCGATGGCCGAGCTGGGCATCGACTACTACGCGATCGGCCGGCCGTATGTCGATCCCCAGTCGTTTTCCCGTGGCTGATCACACGATGAATACTCTCCGCGAAGTCGTTCCGGTGCCGCGCGCGCAGCTCGCGCGCTCGCGTGTGCTTGTCGTCGGCGACGTGATGCTCGACCGTTACTGGTTCGGCAACGTCGATCGCATTTCGCCGGAAGCGCCCGTGCCGGTCGTACACGTGCAGCGTCAGGAAGAGCGGCTCGGCGGTGCGGCCAACGTCGCGCGCAATGCCGTGACGCTCGGCGGCCAGGCCGGATTGCTGTGCGTCGTCGGTTGCGACGAACCCGGCGAGCGGATCGTCGAACTGCTCGGCAGCAGCGGCGTGACGCCGTATCTCGAGCGCGACCCGACGCTGCCGACCACGATCAAGCTGCGCGTGCTCGCACGCCAGCAGCAACTGCTGCGCGTCGACTTCGAGGCGATGCCGACGCACGAGGTGCTGCTCGCGGGGCTCGCGCGCTTCGACGCGCTGCTGCCGCAGCACGACGTCGTGCTGATGTCGGATTACGCGAAGGGCGGCCTGACACACGTCACGACGATGATCGAGAAAGCGCGTGCGGCCGGCAAGGCCGTTCTCGTCGACCCGAAGGGCGACGACTGGGCGCGCTACCGCGGCGCGTCGCTGATCACGCCGAATCGCGCGGAGTTGCGCGAAGTGGTCGGGCAGTGGAAATCGGAAGACGATCTGCGCGCGCGTGTCGCGAATCTGCGTGCGGAACTCGGCATCGACGCGCTGCTGCTCACGCGTTCGGAAGAGGGCATGACGCTCTTTTCCGCCACCGGCGAACTGCACGCACCGGCGCTCGCGCGCGAGGTGTTCGACGTGTCGGGCGCGGGCGATACCGTGATCGCGACGGTCGCGACGATGCTCGGCGCAGGCGTGCCGCTCGTCGACGCGGTCGTGCTCGCGAATCGCGCGGCAGGCATCGTGGTCGGCAAGCTCGGCACGGCCACGGTGGACTACGACGAACTGTTTCACTGAGCGCATTCGGCGGCGCGACGAGCGCGCCGCACGAGTGGCTCGCACTTTTCAGGCAGGACGATCATGACCCTCATCGTCACCGGCGCAGCCGGTTTTATCGGCGCGAATATCGTCAAGGCGCTCAACGAGCGCGGCGAGACGCGCATCATCGCGGTCGACAACCTGACGCGCGCGGACAAGTTCCGCAATCTCGTCGATTGCGAGATCGACGACTATCTCGACAAGACGGAATTCGTCGAACGCTTTGCGCGCGGCGATTTCGGCAAGGTGCGCGCGGTGTTCCACGAAGGCGCCTGTTCGGACACGATGGAAACCGACGGCCGCTACATGATGGACAACAACTTCCGCTACAGCCGCGCGGTGCTCGACGCGTGCCTCGCACAGGGCGCGCAGTTCCTGTACGCGTCGTCGGCCGCGATCTACGGCGGCTCGACGCGTTTCGTCGAGGAGCGCGATGTCGAGGCGCCGCTGAACGTGTACGGCTATTCGAAGTTCCTGTTCGACCAGGTGATCCGTCGCGTGCTGCCGACCGCGAAGAGCCAGATCGCCGGCTTCCGCTATTTCAACGTGTACGGCGCGCGCGAAACGCACAAGGGCCGCATGGCGTCGGTTGCGTTCCACAACTTCAACCAGTTCCGCGCGGAAGGCAAGGTGAAGCTGTTCGGCGAGTACAACGGCTATGCACCGGGCGAGCAGACGCGCGATTTCGTGTCGGTCGAGGACGTCGCGAAGGTGAACCTGTTCTTCTTCGATCATCCGGAGAAGTCGGGCATCTTCAACCTCGGCACAGGCCGTGCGCAGCCGTTCAACGATATCGCGTCGACGGTCGTGAACACGCTGCGTGCGCTCGACAACCTGCCGCCGCTGACGCTCGCGCAGCAGGTCGAGCAGGGGCTGATCGAATACGTGCCGTTCCCCGATGCGTTGCGCGGCAAGTACCAGTGCTTCACGCAGGCCGACCAGACGAAACTGCGCGCGGCCGGCTACGACGCGCCGTTCCTGACCGTGCAGGAAGGCGTCGACCGCTACGTTCGTTGGCTGTCCGGCCAGGTTTAAACGGAAGCGTTGCACCGATAGACTGGGTCTCACGGTCGGCAGCCGCCGGCCGTTTTCATCGGAGATCCAGCACATGATCAGAAAATGGTTTGCCGCAGCGGTCATGCTCGGCGCAGTCGCGTCGGCCTGGGCGGCCGTCGACGTCAACACCGCGAACGAGGATGCGCTCGTCGGCATCAAGGGCATCGGCCCGGCGCGGGCGAAGGCGATTCTGGACGAACGCGGCGCGCGCGGTCCGTTCAGGAGTGCGGACGATCTCGCGTCACGCGTGAAAGGCATGGGCGGCCATACCGTCGAGCGACTTCAGCAGGAAGGGCTGACGATAGGTGCGGCCGGCGCAGGCGCGGCCGGCTCGGGCACTGCAGCCGCGCCGGTCGCGGGCAAGGCGGCAGCAGCAAAGCCCGCCGCGGCACCTGCCCGCACCGCGCAGAAGTAACGCGTCGCGCGCGACCGACAAAGAGCTCCTTCAGTCGCCGTCATTGCGACGGCTTCCCGCGGCATGCCGCGGGTTTTTTGCGTGCGCGCTGCGTGCGCGGCGATCGCGAATCGCGCGGCATGCGTATTCCATCGTCGCAAAGGGGTTGCCGGCGCGAGCGGCGGTGCTGGTTTACAATCGATCGATTGATCGGCCTCGTACTCACGGTATACCCATGGCTTACAAAACTATCGAAGACACGATCGGCAATACGCCGCTCGTGCAACTGGTCCGCTTGCCGGACGACGAGATTCGCGCGCGCAACAACGTGGTGCTCGCGAAGCTCGAGGGCAACAATCCGGCCGGTTCCGTGAAGGATCGCCCGGCGCTGTCGATGATCAGCAAGGCCGAGGCGCGCGGGCGCATCAAGCCGGGCGATACGCTGATCGAGGCGACGAGCGGCAACACGGGCATCGCGCTCGCGATGGCAGCGGCGATTCGCGGCTACAAGATGGTGCTGATCATGCCGGAGGACCTGTCAGTCGAGCGCCGCCAGAGCATGGCGGCCTATGGCGCCGAGATCATCCTCACGCCGGTGAAGGGCGGGATGGAGCTGGCGCGTGACCTGGCGGACCAGATGCAACGCGAGGGCAAGGGCGTGATCCTCGATCAGTTCGCCAACCCCGACAACCCGGTCGCGCACTACGAAGCGACCGGTCCGGAGATCTGGCGCGACACCGACGGGCGCGTGACGCACTTCGTGTCGGCGATGGGCACGACCGGCACGATCATGGGCGTGTCGCAGTATCTGAAGGAGCAGAATCCTGCGATCGAGATCGTCGGTGCGCAGCCGGAAGAAGGTTCGCGCATTCCGGGCATCCGCAAGTGGCCGGAAGCCTATCTGCCGACGATCTTCGATCGCAGCCGCGTCGACCGCGTCGAGAACGTGAGCCAGGCCGCCTCCGAAACGATGGCGCGCCGGCTGGCGGCTGTCGAAGGCATCTTCGCGGGCATTTCGTCGGGCGGCGCGTGCGAAGTCGCGATGCGCATCGCGCGTCAGGTCGAGAACGCGACGATCGTGTTCATCGTTTGCGATCGCGGCGACCGTTATCTGTCCACGGGCGTGTTCCCGGCCTGAGCCCGTCCCGCACGCGATAAAAAAACGCCGCAGTTGCGGCGTTTTTTGTTTGGGCGGGTGCGTTGCCTACTGCGCTTGCTCGTCTGCGTTGGCCGGCTTCAGCGCGCCGCTCGCTTCCATCTGCGCCTTCACGGCCTCGCCGAGCTGGTACACGGTAAGTGCGTAGAAGAAGCTGCGGTTGTAGCGCGTCAGCACGTAGAAATTCTTGAGCCCGAGCATGTATTCGGTTGCGCGCCCCGGCGACGGCAGGTCGATCACGGTCACCGGCGTAGCGGCTTCGGTGGTGATGTTGACCGCCGGTTCGTTCAGCGTCATGCCCGCGCGCATCAGTTGCGACAGCGCCCAGTGCGGTTCGGGCTGGCCGTCGGCGGCGGCCTGTGCGATCCCCAGGCTGCCGGTATCGGGCGTGATCTGCCAGACCACCGGGCGGTCGGTTTCCCAGCCGTGCTGCTTCAGGTAGTTCGCGACGCTGCCGATCGCGTCGACAGGACTGCTGCGCAGATCGACGTGGCCCGTGCCGTCGAAGTTGACGGCATATTCGCGGATGCTGCTCGGCAGAAACTGCGGGATCCCGATTGCCCCTGTATACGAGCCGAGCACGGTGGTCGGGTCGAGCTGGTTGTCGCGGGTCCAGACCAGGAAATCCTCGAGGTTCTTGCGGAACGTTGCCTGGCGGCTGTCGCGATTCGGCGTGTCCGGATAGTCGAACGTGAGCGTCGTCAGCGCGTCGAGCACGCGGAAATTGCCCATGTAGCGGCCGTAGATCGTCTCGACGCCGATGATGCCGACGATCACCTCGGGCGGCACGCCGAATTCTTCGGATGCGCGCTGCAGCGTCGCCTGGTTGGCTTTCCAGAACTTCACGCCCGCATTGATGCGGATCGGCTCGATGAAGCGCGAGCGATAGACGTTCCAGTTCTTGACCGTCGGCGACGCGGCGGGCTTCACGAGCTTGACCGCCGTCGCCGAATAGCTGATGCGCGAGAACAGCGCATGCAGGCTCGCGGAGTCGAAGCCGTTGCGGCTCACCATCTCGTCGATGAACGCGTCGACCTTCGCGTTGCTCGCGTAACGCTGCGGAACGATTTCCTCTTCGAAGGTCTGGCCTTGCGGCGTCGGCTGCTGGGCCTGTGCGACGCGCGTACCGGCAGGCTTCGCAGGCTGCGTCTGCGCGCCGGCAGGCGCGGCGCCGAGGGCTGCGGCGACGGCGGCGACGGCGGCGACGACGAGCGGAGCGCGAACACGGAGCAGCGCGGGGAGAAGGGCGGCAGGCTTGCTGGAATTCATGTCGAAGCGGGCGGACGGGGCGATTGGGTTCGGCGCAGTATACCCGACGCATCCGGCGCGCCGGGGCGAAACGGGGCCCCGTTGTGGTAAGTTAGCGGCGAATTCGCGGCAGACGATGGACATCATTGATGGAGACCTGCGGCGCACCGCGCGCTGCGGAAGACAGCTTATGGCAACCGCTTTCTATACGCACCCCGACTGCATGCTGCACGAGATGGGGGAATGGCATCCGGAATGCCCGGCCCGATTGTCGGCGATCCAGGATCAACTGATCGCGAGCCGCATCGACGACCTGATCGTGCACGAAACCGCGCCGTTCGCGAGCGAGGTGGCGCTGGGTCGTGTGCATACGCAGGCGCACATCGACTACATCCGGAGCATGACGCCGGTCGACGGCTACGTCGAGATCGATCCCGATACGCTGATGAACCGCGACACGTGGCGCGCGGCGCTGCGTGCAGCCGGTGCCGCGGTCGCGGCGACCGACGCGGTGATCGAAGGCCGCTATGCGAATGCGTTCTGCGGCGTCCGGCCGCCCGGCCACCATGCGGAGCCCGCGCGCGCGATGGGTTTTTGCTTCTTCAACAACGTCGCAATCGCCGCGCGGCATGCGCTCGACGTGCACGGTCTCGAGCGTGTGGCGATCATCGATTTCGACGTGCACCACGGCAACGGCACCGAGGCTGCGTTTGCCAACGACGAGCGCGTACTGATGTGCAGTTTCTTCCAGCATCCGCTGTACCCGTTCTCGGGCGTCGATCACCAGGCGCCGAACATGGTCAACCTGCCGATGCCCGCGCGCAGCAACGGGATGGCGATTCGCGAAGCCGTCGACATGTTCTGGCTGCCGCGTCTCGACGCGTTCAAGCCGCAGATGCTGTTCGTGTCGGCGGGCTTCGATGCGCATCGCGAGGACGACATCGGCAATCTCGGCCTCGTCGAGGCCGACTTCGAATGGCTGACTGCGCAGATCGTCGACGTTGCACGTCGTCATGCGCAGGGCCGCATCGTGAGCTGTCTCGAGGGCGGCTACAACCTGTCCGCGCTCGGGCGCAGTGTCGTCGCGCACCTGCGCGTGCTGGCCGGCATCTGACCGGCGGGCCGCCGCCGGCATGTGCGCTTGATCAGCGCGCCGGCACGCGCGCGTGAATCCACGCGATCAGCGCGTCGATCACGCGATCGCGTTCGAGATCGTTCATCGTTTCGTGGAAACCACCTTCGTATAGCGTCAGCGTGCGATCGGGCGAGCCGACTCGCGCGCCGAACGCACGGCTGCCGTCGGGTTCGGTCAGCTTGTCCTCGGTGCCGTGATAGACGAGCACCGGGACGCGCAGGGCGCCGCGACCGCGTTCGATACGCGCCATCGCGTCGAGAATCTCCGCGCCGGTGCGCGCGGGCACCGCGCCGTGATGCACGAGCGGGTCGGCGCGATTGGCCGCGACGATGGCCGGATCGCGCGACAGCAGCGCCGCGTCGATCCGGATCGCGGGAAAGGTCGGCCACGCGCGGCTGATGACGCGACTTACTGCGAGCATCCAGCGCGGTACATCGCGCCCCGGTGCGAGCGCCGGGCTCGACAGTACGAGGCCCGTCAGCGCGTGGCCGCTGGCCGGCGCGCGTTCTATCGCGTACAGCGCGGCGACCGCGCCGCCCATGCTGTGTCCCATCAGGAATAGCGGCGCATTGCCGCGTGCGGCCTCCGCGACCAGCGCATCCGCGTCGTTCAGGTAACCGTCGAAACGCTCGACCCAGGCTCGCTTGCCGGGCGACTGGCCGTGCCCGCGCAGATCGATCGCGAGCACGTCGATGCCGGCCGCGTTCAGCCGGCCGGCGAGCGCGGCATAACGGCCCGCGTGTTCGGCGAGGCCGTGCACGAGCGCGATCGTCGCGCGCGGCGGCGCGGTGCCGCTGCCGGCCGGCCAGCGGTACGACGCCAGTTCGAGCCCGTCCGCGGTGAGCCGGCCCATTTTCGGCGCCGGCGGCGACGCAGGCGCCGATCCGGCGATGGCAGGTGTGGCGGCCGGCGTGGTGGTGGCGGTCATCTGGCGGGTCCCCTGTTCGTTGGCATGCGTGTTCCGGATCATAGTCGCGACACTCCCGCGGCGGGCCAGCGGTGCCCCTCTAATTTCGTGAGGTTATGAAAAGATCGAAATCGATTATTAAGGGGAATGAGGGGTTTGCGGTAAAATCGCCGGCTATTCCAGATGCATCGGTGGCCGACTGGCGGGCCTGCTCGCCGGCCGGCCGCCGTTTTGTTTACATGATCGAATTACGCAATCTTTCGCAGCGTTTCCCCGGGCCGAGCGGCTGGGTCGAGGCGCTGCACAACGTCAACCTGACGATTCCGCAGGGCGAGGTGTTCGGCATCATCGGCCGAAGCGGCGCCGGCAAGAGCACGCTCGTGCGCACCATCAACCTGCTCACGCGGCCGACCGAAGGCAATGTCGTCGTCGGCGGGCGCGATCTCACGCTGCTGCCGGCCGGCGCGCTGCGCGAGGCGCGCCGCGAGATCGGCATGATCTTCCAGCACTTCAACCTGCTGTCGTCGCGCACGGTGTTCGACAACGTCGCGCTGCCGCTGGAGCTGGCCGGCGCAAGCCGTGCCGACATCGAGGCCGCCGTGCTGCCGCTGCTCGACCTCGTCGGGCTGTCCGCACAGAAGGATCGTTACCCGGCGCAGATCAGCGGCGGACAGAAGCAGCGCGTCGGCATCGCACGCGCGCTCGCGAGCCAGCCGAAGGTGCTGTTGTCGGACGAGGCGACGTCCGCGCTCGATCCCGAGACCACACGTTCGATCCTCGACCTGCTCAAGCGTATCAACCGCGAACTCGGCCTGACGATCGTGCTGATCACGCACCAGATGGAAGTGATCAAGCAGGTATGCGATCGCGTCGCGGTGCTCGATGCGGGGCGGGTGGTCGAGGAAGGCCGCGTGATCGACGTGTTCCTGCAGCCGCATCACGAAGTGACGCGCGCGCTGATCGGCGACGTGATCGCGCAGGAACTGCCGCCCGCGCTGAAGGTGCGCGTGGCCGAGCGGCTGAAGACGGGCAGCGGGCATCTGCTGCGGCTTGCGTTCACGGGCTCGGGTGTCGACCAGCCGATCCTGTCGGAGACGATCCGCCGTTACGAACTCGATTTCAACATCCTGCACGGCCAGATCGACGAGATCCAGGGGCAGGCATTCGGTTCGCTCGCGGTGCTCGCGGGCGGCGAGCCGGGCAAGGTCGGGCAGGCGCTCGCGTTCCTGCGCGAGCAAGGCGTGGTGGTAGAGGAGCTTTCGTATGTTGAGTGAGATGTTCGATATGTTCGTGCAGTCGTTCTGGGAGACGCTGATCATGGTCGGCATCTCCGGGGCGGTCGGCGCGCTCGTCGGCCTGCCGCTCGGCGTGCTGCTCTACCTGACCGATCGCCAGGGCGTGCTGCAGAACCTCGCGGTGAATCGCGTGCTCGGCGGCATCGTGAACGCGGTCCGCTCGACGCCGTTCATCATCCTGCTGGTCGCAGTGATTCCGTTTACGCGGCTCGTCACGGGCTCGTCGATCGGCACGGCCGCGGCGGTCGTGCCGCTGACGCTGGCGGCCGCGCCGTTCATCGCGCGTCTCGTCGAGACGGCGCTGCGCGAAGTCGACCGCGGGCTGATCGAAGCCGCGCAATCGATGGGCGCGACCACGTCGCAGATCGTATTCAAGGTGCTGTTGCCCGAATCGCTGCCGGGCGTCGTGGCGGGCCTGACGATCACGTTCGTGTCGCTGGTCGGCTATTCGGCGATGGCGGGCGCGATCGGCGGCGGCGGGCTCGGCGATCTCGGGATTCGCTACGGCTACCAGCGCTATCTGCCGGAAGTGATGTGGACGGTCGTCGCGATCCTGATCGTGTTCGTGCAGATCGTGCAGTCGTTCGGCGACTGGCTAGTCCGCCGGTTGAGCCACAAATAAGACGAAATTGATCATCCATTAGGGGAGAGACGATGCAACGACGCTTCATGCTGAAATTCGCGGCGGCACTCGGCGCAGCCGCGCTGTTCGCGGGTGCGCACGCACAGGCCGAAACCATCAAGGTGGGCGTGACGGGCGGGCCGCACGCGCAGATCATGGAAGCGGTGAAGAAGGTCGCGGCGAAGAGCGGCCTCGAGATCCGCATCGTCGAATTCTCCGATTACGTGCAGCCGAACGCGGCGCTCGCGTCGGGCGACCTCGACGCGAACAGCTACCAGCACGATCCGTATCTGCAGGCGCAGGTGAAGGATCGCGGCTACAAGCTGATCAAGGTCGCGGATACTGTCACGTTCCCGATGGGCATTTATTCGAAGCGCGTGAAGTCGCTGACCGAACTGAAGCCCGGCGCGCGCATCGCGGTCCCGAACGATCCGACCAACGGCGGCCGTGCGCTGCTGTTGCTGCAAAAGCAGGGCCTCCTGAAACTGCGCGCGGATGCGGGGCTGAAGGCGACGCCGCTCGATATCGTCGACAATCCGCGCAAGCTGAAGATCGTCGAACTCGATGCGGCGCAGATTCCGCGCTCGCTCGGCGACGTCGACGCGGCCGCGATCAATACCAACTACGCGATGGAAGCAGGGTTGAAACCGAAACAGGACGCGATCGCGATCGAGGGGCCGAACGGCCCGTACGCGAACATCCTCGCGATTCGCGACGCAGACCGGAACAAGCCGTGGGTCGCGAAACTGATTGCGGCCTATCATTCGGCCGACGTGAAGCAGTTCATCGAAGGCAAGTTCGGCGGCGCGGTCATTGCCGCCTGGTAACGGGCAGAGTGCGGGGTGCCCGGCGGGATTAGAGTTGATGATCGAAAACCCGGGCTTTGCGTCCGGGTTTTTTCTCTTTTAAAATAGAACGACCGTTCGCTATCATTGGCGCGTCGCCAAGAAGCGGTATCCTCGACAGCCACGATGGATGGGTCCGCTTGGCCGCGCAGTCATGAGGCCTCGCTATAGAATGGCCTCTGGTCGTATTCGTAACTTTGGAGCGTGTGCATGAAAATCCTGGTGCCAGTGAAAAGAGTGGTCGATTACAACGTGAAGGTCCGCGTGAAGTCGGACAACACGGGCGTCGACATCGCGAACGTGAAGATGTCGATGAACCCGTTCGACGAAATCGCCGTTGAAGAAGCGGTGCGCCTGAAGGAAGCGGGCGTCGCGACCGAAGTGATCGCGGTGTCGGTGGGCGTCACGCAGGCGCAGGAAACGCTGCGCACGGCGCTGGCGATCGGCGCGGACCGCGCGATCCTCGTCGAGTCGAACGACAGCGTCGAGCCGCTGGCCGTCGCGAAGATCCTGAAGGCGCTGGTCGACAAGGAACAGCCGCAGCTGGTGATCCTCGGCAAGCAGGCAATCGACGACGATTCGAACCAGACGGGCCAGATGCTGGCTGCGCTGGCCGGCCTGCCGCAAGCGACGTTCGCGTCGAAGGTGACGGTCGCGGACGGCAAGGCCACGGTTGCGCGCGAAGTCGACGGCGGCGCGGAAACGCTGTCGCTGACGCTGCCGGCGGTGATCACGACCGACCTGCGCCTGAACGAGCCGCGCTACGTGACGCTGCCGAACATCATGAAGGCGAAGAAGAAGCCGCTGGAAATCGTGAAGCCGGAAGACCTGGGCGTGGAGGTCGCGCCGCGTCTGAAGACGCTGAAGGTGGTCGAGCCGCCGAAGCGCGCGGCCGGCGTGAAGGTGCCGGACGTGAAGACGCTGGTCGAGAAGCTGAAGACCGAAGCCAAGGTGCTGTAAGAGGGAGCGCAAAGAAATGACGATTCTGGTGATTGCAGAACACGACAACGCGTCGATCAAGGCCGCGACGCTGAACACGGTGGCAGCGGCGGCCGAGGTTGGCAAATTCGTCGGCGGTGACATTCACGTGCTGGTCGCGGGCCACAATGCGCAAGCGGCTGCAGACGCAGCAGCGAAGATCGCAGGTGTTTTGAAGGTGCTGCTGGCCGACGCGCCGCAGCTCGAAGCGGGCCTCGCGGAAAACGTCGAAGCGACCGCGCTGAACATCGCGAAGGACTACTCGCACATCCTCGCGCCGGCGACCGCCTACGGCAAGAACATCGCGCCGCGCATCGCCGCGAAGCTGGACGTCGCGCAGATTTCGGACATCACGGCGGTCGATTCGGCCGATACGTTCGAGCGCCCGATCTACGCAGGCAACGCAATCGCGACGGTGCAGTCGAGCGACCCGATCAAGGTCATCACGGTGCGTGCGACGGGTTTCGATCCGGTGGCGGCCGAAGGCGGCAGCGCTTCGGTCGAGAAGATCGAAGCGGCAGCCGACGCAGGCAAGTCGCAGTTCGTGAGCCGTGAAGTGACGAAGCTGGACCGTCCGGAACTGACGTCGGCAAGCATCATCGTGTCGGGCGGCCGCGGTCTGGGCAGCGGTGAAAACTACACGAAGGTGCTGGAGCCGCTGGCCGACAAGCTGAGCGCGGCCCTGGGTGCATCGCGCGCGGCAGTCGATGCAGGCTATGTGCCGAACGACTATCAAGTTGGCCAGACCGGCAAGATCGTCGCACCGCAGCTGTACATCGCGGTCGGCATTTCCGGAGCGATCCAGCATCTGGCCGGCATGAAGGATTCGAAGGTGATCGTCGCGATCAACAAGGATCCGGAGGCACCGATCTTCAGCGTGGCCGACTACGGCCTCGTCGGCGATCTGTTCACGCTCGTGCCGGAGCTCGTGGCCGAGCTCGGCTGACGCGGCGTGACGCTTCAGCGTCAAGCATGAAGACGAGGGGCGCGATGAGCGCCCCTTTTTTCGCACTGAGCAAAAGCGGTGCGAGCGCCGCGAGCGGTTGCGATGCCGTCACGGACAGACAGGCTTTTCGTGCTGAAGGAACGCGCGGTCATCGACACCGTTGCGCAGTTCCCATCGGCAACGTAATCGCTGAAACGAAGAAAGGCGCCGTCGAGGCGCCTGTCTCGTTCGATGCCGACCGGCCCGCGCTACGGCGAGCCATCCCGGCTTATGCGTATGCCGGGCGCGTCTGGCCGGCCACTTCCTTCAGGTAACGGTGCACCGACAGGTCGTCGGCCTGGATCGCCGGCTTCTTGCCCGAGATCAGGTCTGCGAGCAGCTGGCCCGAACCGCACGACATCGTCCAGCCGAGCGTGCCGTGGCCGGTGTTCAGGAACAGGTTCGACACCGGCGTGCGGCCGACGATCGGCGTGCCGTCCGGCGTCATCGGGCGCAGGCCCGTCCAGAACGTCGCCTTCGACGTATCGCCGCCGCCCGGGAACAGGTCGTTCACGCACATCTCGAGCGTTTCGCGGCGCGCGGCGCGCAGGTTCTTGTCGAAGCCGACGATTTCCGCCATGCCGCCGACGCGGATGCGCTGGTCGAAGCGCGTGATCGCGATCTTGTAGGTCTCGTCGAGCACGGTCGACACGGGCGCGGCCGCTTCGTTGACGATCGGCGCGGTGATCGAATAGCCCTTCAGCGGATAGACCGGGATCTTCATCAGGTTCGAGATGAAGCTGGTCGAGTACGAGCCGAGCGCGACGACGTACGCGTCCGCGCGCACCGTCTCGCTGCCGCATTGCACGCCGGCGATCTTGCCGCCGGCAATCGCGAGCGCGTCGATCGGCGTGTTGTAGCGGAACTTGACGCCGAGCGATTCGGCGAGCGCCGCGAGGCGCGTCGTGAACAGCTGGCAATCGCCCGTTTCGTCGCCCGGCAGGCGCAGGCCGCCCGTCAGCTTGTGCGACACCGCGGCGAGTGCCGGTTCGGCATTCTTCAGGTCGGCCGGCGACAGCAGTTCGAACGGCACGTTCGCTTCCTGCAGCACGGCGATGTCCTTCGCCGCGCCGTCGAGTTGCTGCTGCGTGCGGAACAGCTGCAGCGTGCCGCCCGTGCGCCCTTCGTACTGGATGCCGGTGTCGGCGCGCAGCGCCTGCAGGCAGTCGCGGCTGTATTCGGCGAGGCGGACCATGCGGCCCTTGTTGACTGCATAGCGCTCGGTCGTGCAGTTGCGCAGCATCTGCCACATCCACTGGAGCTGGAAGCGCGTGCCGTCGAGACGGATCGCGAGCGGCGCATGCTTTTCGAACATCCATTTGACGGCCTTCAGCGGCACGCCGGGCGCGGCCCAAGGCGCGGCATAGCCGGGGGAGATCTGGCCCGCGTTCGCGAAGCTCGTCTCGAGCGCAGGGCCGGCTTCCCGGTCGATCACAGTGACTTCATGACCGGCGCGCGCGAGGTAATACGCGCTTGCCACGCCCACCACACCGCTGCCCAGAATGACGACTCGCATAGCTGCTCCAGATGGAAGGGACCAGATCGAGGCCGGACGCACCCGCGGTTCCGTGTAACCTCTAGCTGATCTAGTTTTTTGAGCTATGGTATTGTCGAATGTGCAGGTTTTGTTATCGTATTTTTTAGGTTTTCAGCATAAACAAATGAGAACGCAACGTCAGCCCGTACGCTCGCTCGACAAGCTCGACCGGCGCATCCTCAAACTGCTCCAGGACGACGGCCGGATGGCGATGAAAGACCTCGCGGAACAGGTCGGCCTGACTGTCACGCCGTGCATCGAGCGCGTGCGGCGCATGGAGCGGGACGGCGTGATCACCGGCTATCACGCGCGGGTCGACCCGGGCCAGCTGGGTGCCGCGCTGCTGGTGTTCGTCGAGATCACGCTCGGCCACAAGGGCGGCAACATGTTCGAGCAATTCCGTCGGGAAGTGATGAAGATCGACGAGGTGCTCGAATGCCACCTCGTATCCGGCGATTTCGACTATCTGATCAAGGCGCGGATCGGCGAGATGGCCGACTACCGGAAGCTGCTCGGCGACATCCTGCTGCAGTTGCCCGGCGCCGTACAGTCGAAGAGCTATGTCGTGATGGAGGAAATCAAGGAAACGCTGACGATCGCGGTCGGCGAGTGACGCGCCGGCGGCCCGTTACCGGGCCCCTTATCCCGCCCTTGGCATGCTGCGCCCAATACTGTATAAATGTACAGTATTGGGCGCAGGCGAATGGGTGGGCAAATGGACGATCGATCCGACAACGAATTTCCGGTAGCGCCGCCCGTGCCCCTCAAGGGGCGCGGTGCGGTCGACAACCTGCAGGGGCGGTACGAGCTCGCGCAGCGCGAAGCGGTCGACGACGGCTGGACGCACGAGTCGGACGATGCCGACTTCCCCGCGCCGCTGCGCACGCAGGTGTTCGAGGAGCGTGCGAAGAGCATCCTGACGCACAACCAGTCGCCCGATATTCCGTTCAGCGTATCGCTCAATCCGTATCGCGGTTGCGAGCACGGCTGCATCTACTGCTTCGCGCGGCCGACGCACAGCTATCTCGGCCTGTCGCCGGGGCTCGATTTCGAAAGCCGGATCTACGCGAAGGTCAATGCGGCCGAACTGCTCGAGCGCGAGATTTCGCGCAAGCGCTACGTGCCTGAGCCGATCGCGCTCGGCGTCAATACCGACGCCTATCAGCCGGTCGAGCGCGACCTGCGCATCACGCGCAGCGTGATCCAGGTGATGCACGATCGCGGGTTGCCGTTCGCCGCGATCACGAAGTCGTCGCTGATCGAGCGCGATCTCGACCTGCTTGCACCGATGGCGGAGCGCGGGCAGGTGATGGCGGCAGTCACGATCACGACGCTCGATGCCGATCTCTCGCGCACGCTCGAGCCGCGGGCGGCGACGCCGGCGCGCCGGTTGCGCACGATCCGCGCGCTGCGCGATGCAGGCGTGCCGGTCGGCGTGAGCATTGCGCCGGTGATCCCGTTCGTCACCGAGCCCGACATGGAGCGCGTGCTCGAAGCGTGCGCGGAAGCGGGCGCGACGCATGCGAGCTACATCATCCTGCGGTTGCCGTGGGAGGTCGCGCCGCTGTTCAAGAGCTGGCTCGCCGCGCATTTTCCCGATCGTGCGGAGCGCGTGATGAACCGCGTGCGCGACATGCGCGGCGGGAAAGACTACGACTCGGATTTCTCGAAACGGATGAAGGGCGAGGGGATCTGGGCCGACCTGTTGCGGCAGCGTTTCCGCCAGGCCGTCAAGCGGCTCGGGCTGAACGAGCGCACGAACGGCATCCTCGATCTGTCGCAGTTTCGCGGCGCGCCGGCCGCCGCAGTGCCTGCGCCGCGCATGGCAGTGCGCGCGGCCGGCGCGAAGTCGCGCGACGACATGCAGTTGAACCTGTTCTGACTGGCGCGCAATATCGGTGCTCGTCGGCGCCGGTGTGTCGCGCTCGTTGCGCTTACTGCGAAATCTGCTTCGCTGCTTCGACCTGCGATTCGAAATACGTCTGGAACGACAGCGCGAGCGCGGTCATCAGCAGGAATGCACCGATCAGCAGCGAGAAGATCACGACAAAGATCACGGTCCAGCCCGACCGGCTGTGCTTGCCGGTCTCCGCGTTGAATTGCGCGTCCCACTTTTCGTCGGGGCGCAGCCCGTAGACGAGTGCGGCGAGGAACGCCGCCAGCAGCGAGATCGCGCCAGGTACCGCGAGCCACCAGCCGAGGCCGGCGCTGCGCTGGGTCGCCGCGAGCAGGAGGAAGCCCGGGATGCCGACGATCGTCGCGAGCAGGTGTGCCCAGCCGTACACGTCGCGAAAGCCGTACAGATAGAAGCGGTGCGCGCCGAGCGATCCGAACAGGAATGCGAGGGCGGCGGTGAGCGTCTTGGAACGGAAGCGGCGGGACGGTGCGGTGCTGCTGGACATGGATGGCGGCGTATTGTCGTTGGCATGGGCGGCCGGCGGGCCGGCGCGGGCGCGCGGCCCGGCACGCATTCTACGATGCCCGGTCGGGCCCGGTCACCCCCGGCCTGCGTCAAGGTGCCGCATAGGTCACGCGGTAGATTGCACCTGCGTAGTCGTCGCTGACGAGCAGCGAACCGTCCGGCAGCGGCAGCACGTCGGCCGGGCGTCCCCACACCGTGCCGTCGGGCCGCAGCCAGCCCGTGACGAATGGGGTCTGGCGCGCCTGGCTGCCGTCCGCCGATACGACGACGCGCATCACGCGGTAGCCGACCTTCGTGCTGCGGTTCCACGAACCGTGTTCGGCGATGAACACGCTATTGCGATACGACGCCGGAAACATCGGCCCGGTATAGAAGCGCATGCCCAGCGCCGCGACGTGTGCGCCGAGTTTCAATACGGGCGGCACATAACGGCGGCATACGTCGGCGCTGCCGAATTCGGGGTCGGGCGTATCGCCGCCATGGCAGTACGGAAAGCCGAAGTCGAGGCCGGCGCGCGGCGCGCGGTTCAGCTTGTCGTCGGGCACGTCGTCGCCCATCATGTCGCGCCCGTTGTCGGTAAACCAGAGCTCTCCCGAATCGGGGTGCCATGCGAAGCCGACCGTATTGCGCACGCCGCGGGCGACGACCTCGCGTCCGCTGCCGTCGGCCTTCATGCGCGCAATGATCGCGTAGCGGCTGCGATCGGCGAGACAGACGTTGCACGGTGCACCGGTCGGCACGTAAAGCTTGCCGTCGGGGCCGAACGCGATGAATTTCCAGCCGTGATGGTGGTCGGTCGGCAGCGCGTCGGTCACGACGGCAGGGGGCGGTGGCTTGGCGAGCCGGTCGTCGATGCGATCGAGGCGCAGGATGCGCGACACGGCTGATATATAGAGCGCACCATCGCGGTAGGCTACGCCGACAGGCATGTCGAGTCCGGACGCGATCACGTGGCGCGCGCTGATCCGGCCCTCGTGCATCTCGAACGCATGCACGCGGCCTTCCCGCGTGCCGACATACAGGATGCCGCGCGGCGACCACGCCATTTCGCGTGCGGTCGGTACCGCGTCGGTCAGCACTTCCACGTGGAAGCCGGGCGGCACGACCAGTTCATCGGCCGGCAACGGCGCGGCGAACGCGGTTGCGGACGCGAGGCAGGCAAGGCCGGCAAGCAGCGCGATGAAACGGTGCTGCGCGCGGCGCGTCGGGGCGGCGCGAAGGAGCGGCATGACGGTCGGGAGCGTCCTGGACACGACGATTGTATGCCCGGCGGACGGGCCGTCCGTGGATTTTTTGCGCGTAAGTGTTTGTTGTGCCTCTGGTTTCCGGCTATAATCGCGTGTTTCAGTAGTTTCGAACCCGGTTTTCCGAAGGACATCATATGGTTATCATCCGTCTGGCTCGTGGCGGCTCGAAGAAGCGCCCGTTCTACAACATCGTTGCTACCGATTCGCGCAACCGTCGTGACGGCCGCTTCATCGAGCGCGTCGGTTTCTACAACCCGGTTGCTACGAAGGGCGAATCGCTGCGTATCGCTCAGGACCGCCTGACGTACTGGCAAGGTGTTGGCGCGCAACTGTCGCCGACCGTCCAGCGTCTCGTGAAGGAAGCGCAAAAGGCGCAACCGGCTGCCTAACATGGCACGGTGTGCCGGTCGTGCCGGCTGTGAGGTGCATTGATGGCGGGTCACGATTCCGGTAATGCAAGGCGCGGGCGTGCGTCATTCGGCGCATTCGTCCGCAAGCCGGTCGAGCGCGACGTTGTCGCGAACGCCGGTCAGGCTGCCGAACAGGGTAGCCTCGAAGCGACGCAAGCCTGGCCCGACGATGCTGTCGAGGTCGGGGCGGTGGTCGACGCCTACGGCCTTAAGGGCTGGATCAAGGTGGCGACGCATGCCGACGCCGGTCGCGGCGGCGACGCGCTGCTCAACGCGCGCCGCTGGTGGCTGGAACGCGGTGCGGAGCGGCTTTCCGTCCGCATCATGCAGTCGAAGACGCACAGCGACACCGTCGTTGCGCAACCCGCGGGCGTCAGCGACCGCGATGCCGCGCTGGCCATGCGCGGCTTTCGCGTGTTCGTGCGCCGGGAAGATTTCCCGGCATTGGCCGCGGACGAATTCTATTGGGTCGACCTGATCGGTCTCGATGTCGTCAACGAGCAATCGGTGGCGCTCGGGAAGGTGAGCGGGATGATCGACAACGGCGTGCATTCGATCATGCGTGTCGAGTATCCGGCGACCGGCAAAGACGGTCAGCCGACCACCGACGAACGGTTGATTCCGTTTGTCGGCGTATACGTCAAAACGGTGGATCAGGCGGCGCGTCGCATCGTCGTCGACTGGGAAGCCGATTACTGAAATGAACCAGGTTACCGAGAGCGCGGTGCAGTTCGACGTCGTCACGCTCTTTCCCGAGATGTTCCGCGCACTGACCGACTGGGGAATCACCAGCCGGGCCGTCAAGCAAGGGCGCTTCGGGCTGCGCACCTGGAACCCGCGTGATTTCACGACGGACAACTACCGCACGGTCGACGATCGTCCGTACGGCGGCGGTCCGGGCATGGTGATGCTGGCCAGGCCGCTCGAAGCCGCGATCGGCGCCGCGAAAGCGGCGCAGGCGGAGCAGGGCATCGCGAGCACGCGCGTCGTGATGATGTCGCCGCAGGGCGCGCCGCTCACGCACGAGCGAGCGGTGCGGATGGCGCAGGAGCCGGGTGTCGTCGTGTTGTGCGGCCGCTATGAAGCGATCGACCAGCGCCTGCTCGACCGTTGCGTCGACGAGGAAATCAGCCTCGGGGATTTCGTGCTGTCGGGCGGGGAACTGCCGGCGATGGCGATGATGGATGCGGTCGTGCGGTTGCTGCCCGGTGTGCTGAACGATTCGCAGTCGGCCGTGCAGGACAGTTTCGTCGACGGCCTGCTCGATTGTCCGCATTACACGCGCCCCGAGGAATATGACGGCGTGCGCGTGCCGGACGTGCTGCTCGGCGGGCATCATGCCGAGATCGAGCGGTGGCGGCGTCAGGAAGCATTGCGGAATACGTTGCGGAAGCGGCCGGACCTGATCGTTCGGGCGCGTCGCGAAAAGTTGTTGAGCCGTGCCGACGAGGCATGGCTTGCGAACCTCGCACGCGAAGCGAAGGACGCCTCCTGAGGCGGCGTCGCGGGCGGGAATTGGCGGTGCCGTGCATGCGTGCGCGGTGCCTGATGTGAATCCATCCTCTATCGGGGCCGGCCTGGGAGCAGGCAGGTGCAAACGCCGACACGATGGCAATAGGAGTCAGTGATGAACCTCATCGCAAAACTTGAGCAGGAAGAAATCGAGCGCGCGCTCGCCGGCAAGACGATCCCCGAATTCGCCCCGGGCGACACGGTGATCGTGAACGTGAACGTGGTTGAAGGTAACCGCAAGCGCGTTCAGGCTTACGAAGGCGTCGTGATCGCGATTCGCAACCGTGGCCTGAACTCGAACTTCATCGTCCGCAAGATCTCGTCGGGCGAAGGCGTCGAGCGTACGTTCCAGACGTACTCGCCGCTGCTGGCAAGCATCGTCGTGAAGCGCCGCGGTGATGTGCGTCGCGCGAAGCTGTACTACCTGCGCGAGCGTTCGGGCAAGTCGGCTCGTATCAAGGAAAAGCTGGTGTCGAAGGATCGCACCGCAGCAGCTTCCCAAGAGTAAGAGCTGTAAGGAAAAAGCACCCACCCGGGTGCTTTTTTCATTCTGGCGCGACAATATGCTCGATACGACACGAACCCGAGAGCCCCATTGAACCGCCGCCCCATCATCGATCCCGAAGTATTGCCGGTCGAAGGCACCGGCGCCGGCCTGCCCGCCATCGATCCCCGCCTGATGACGCCGTCCGGCTTGCGCGACCGTTTCGCGCGCACGCTCGACTGGAACGTCGAGCCCGGAGAGGCGAGGCTGCAGGAAGGCGTCGATCCGCGCAGCGCGGCCGTCCTCGTGCCGCTCGTCACCCGCGAGTCGGGCCTCACCGTGCTGCTGACCCAGCGCGCCGACCACCTGAACGACCACGCCGGGCAGATCAGCTTTCCCGGCGGCCGTCGCGAACCGTTCGATCGCGATGCGACCGCCACCGCGTTGCGCGAAGCGAAGGAAGAGATCGGGCTGGCTGCCGAACGCGTCGAGATCCTCGGCGCGTTGCCCGACTACCTGACCGGCACCGGCTTCTGCGTGGCGCCGGTGGTCGGCCTCGTGCATCCGCCGTTCACCGTGCAGGCCGACACGTTCGAAGTCGCCGAAATCTTTGAGGTGCCGCTCGCGTTCCTGATGAATCCCGCGAACCATCAGGTCCGCGTGTTCCGTTGGGAAGGCGGCGAGCGTCGTTTTTTTGCGATGCCCTATCCGAACGGCGAACCGGGCGGGCATTACTTCATCTGGGGCGCAACTGCCGCCATGTTTCGCAATCTGTACCGCTTCTTGGCCGCTGCATAGGCGCGCACACCGGCTCACGCGCGCGGCCGGCCGCCGGGCGGCTGCGCCGGCAGCCATGCTCGGCTTACGCTGTGCTATCGTTATGCAAAAAATGACATAACTCCGAAGACGGCGCCACGCATGACTTTCTTTTCGGTTCTCCTTGCCCTCATCATCGAACAGGTCCGCGCGTTGTCGCCGAACAATCCGGTGTTCGCGCTGTTCCAGTTTCATGCGGAAACCGTCGCGCATGGCCTCGACGCCGGCAAGCAGAAGCACGGTATCCTCGCGTGGCTCGCGGTCGTGCTGCCGTGGGTGCTGGTCGTCGCACTGATCTATTTCCTGCTGTACAAGGTGAGCTTCGTGCTCGCGTTCCTGTGGAACGTGGTCGTCGTGTATTTCACGCTTGGCTTCCGACAGTTCAGCCATTACTTCACCGACATCCATCTCGCGCTCAACAACGACGACGTGCCGCGTGCGCGCGAAATCCTGCGCGAGTGGACGGGCATCGACACGGTCGACATGCCGGTCGGCGAAATCGTCCGCCATACGCTGATTCACGCGGTTGTCGCATCGCATCGCCACGTGTTCGGCGTGTTCTTCTGGTATGTGCTGCCGATCGGGCCGGCCGGCGCCGTGCTGTACCGGATTTCCGAATACCTCGCGCGCAGCTGGTCGACGCCGGGCGACGAGCGCACGGCCGCCTTCTCGACGTTCGCGCAACGCGCGTTCTTCGTGATCGACTGGATCCCCGCGCGACTGACCGCACTCGGCTTCGCGATCGTCGGCAATTTTGAGGATGCGATCTACGCGTGGCGCAACCACACGCGCCAGTGGCCCGACCCGAACGACGGCGTGCTGCTGGCAGCCGGCAGCGGGGCGCTCGGCGCGCGTCTCGCGGGGCCGCTCGCGGAACCGTCGAGCCTCGATGCGCTGGCGGTCGGCGACAGCGGTCCGCTGACGGTCGGTGATGATTGCACGCCGCGTACGCTGCAGTCGGCGGTCGGCCTCGTCTGGCGTGCGGTGATCCTGTGGATGATCCTGCTGCTGATGCTGACGCTCGCCGTGTGGGTGTCGTGACGGGGCCGCGCAGCGCCCGATGAAAGGCAAAGGCCGGCTTGATGCCGGCCTTTTTGCTGTGGGTCAGTCGTCGAGCGGATCGCGCACGGCGCCGCATTGCCAGCACGCCGTGAACTGGGCCTCGAGCGCTTCGCCGCACTGCCGGCAGCGCCACGGCGCGGCGCCGGCCGACGGGCCGTGCGACGCGGCATCGAGCAGCCGGCGAGCGAGCGCGTCGTCGCGTTCGTCGTCGAGCCACAGCTCGGGCGTGCACGCGTCGGCGGGCAGGCCGCCGAGTGCGCCGGTCGCGTAGCAGTTATGCAGCTCGCAACCGATGCCGGCCACCTGAAGCACGTTGGCCCAATGCTGCGCCGTCGCAAGATCGGGTGCCTTGAAACGCATGGCGGCTCCTGTCGATGAAGGCCGGCCCGAACGGCATCGGCCGCCGCGCGCCTGTCGCGCGATCAGCGGACGATCTGGCTCGCCTCGTGCACCAGCTGCGCATACAGCGCGTGCCGCGACGGCGCGATGCGGCCGTCGGCGACCGCTTCGAGAATCGCGCAGCCGGGCTCGTGCAGATGATGACAATTATAGAAACGGCAGTCCGCGAGCAACGGCCGGAACTCCGGAAACGCGCGCTCGAGACGGCCTTCCGTCAGATGGTAGAGGCCGAATTCCTGGAAGCCCGGCGAATCGATCAGCGCGCCGCCGCCCTCCAGCGGGTAGAGGCGCGTGAACGTCGTCGTGTGGCGGCCGCTGTTGAGCGCGGCCGAGATTTCGCGCGTCGCGGCTTCGGCATCGGGAACGAGCAGGTTCACGAGCGTCGACTTGCCCATCCCGGACTGGCCGAGCAGGATCGTCGAATGGCCGGCGAGGTGCGGCATCAGTTGCGCGCGCGCGTCGTCGGGCGAGCCCTTCACCGACAGCTCGAGCACGTCGTAGCCGAGCGCGCGGTACGGCGCGAGGCGCTCGCGCGCGACCGGCAGCGCAGCCTCGACGTCGATCTTGTTCAGCACGACGAGCGGCTTCAGCTCGTTCGCGTCGGCGGCGATCAGCGCGCGGCCGAGCAGGTCTTCGCTGAAATAGGGCTCGGTCGCGAGCACGATCAGCAACTGGTCGAGGTTGGCCGCGAAGAGCTTCGACTTGAACTGGTCGGAACGGTACAGCAGGTTGCGCCGTTCGCCGATCTCGACGATCACGCCCTGGTCGGCCGACGCGTGTTCGTACACGACGCGGTCGCCGACCGCGATGTCGCTCTT
Organism: Burkholderia sp. DN3021; assembly: GCF_049805555.1. Taxonomy (NCBI): domain Bacteria; kingdom Pseudomonadati; phylum Pseudomonadota; class Betaproteobacteria; order Burkholderiales; family Burkholderiaceae; genus Burkholderia; species Burkholderia sp. DN3021. Next base: position 55,766 of record NZ_JBNCAB010000003.1, read on the forward strand.
CTTGCCGCGCGGGAAGCACTGCAGCATCGGGCCGCCGTCGTCGGGCGCGACGATGTAGTGGCGGCCGTGCGCCGCGATCACGCGGCCTTCGACACGTTGCGCGCCCGACGCGCGCGGGGCCGGCTTGCGGGAAGGCGGCCGGCTCATGCGAGCTGCAGCAGGCGGTCGATCCGCTGCGATGCGGGCGGATGCGAGTAATAGAAGGCCGTGTAGACGGGGTCGGGCGTCAGCGTCGACGCGTTGTCCTCGTAGAGCTTCACGAGCGCGCTGACGAGATCCTGCGCGTCGGTCTGGCTGGCCGCGAACGCGTCGGCCTCGAATTCGTGCTTGCGCGACGTGAGACTGCTCAACGGCGTAGCGAAGAACAGGAACACCGGAATCGCGAGGAAGAACAGCACGAGCGCGGCCCCCGCGTTGCTCGTGTCGAGCGATGGCGTGACGCCGAGCCCCGTGTAGAACCACGTGCGTTGCGCCAGCCAGCCGAGCAGCGCGAGCAGCACGAGGCTCAGCAGGAACGACACGAGCATTCCCTTCATCACGTGGCGGCGCTTGAAATGGCCGAGTTCGTGCGCGAGCACGGCTTCGATTTCCTGGCCGGACAGGCGCGCGAGCAGCGTGTCGAAGAACACGATGCGCTTCGACGCACCGAAGCCCGTGAAATACGCATTGCCGTGCGCGGAGCGGCGGCTGCCGTCCATCACGAACAGGCCCTTCGCCGCGAAGCCGCAGCGCTTCATCAGCGATTCGATGCGCGAGCGCAGCGCGTCATCGTTCAGCGGCTCGAATTTGTTGAAGACCGGCGCGATGAAGGTCGGGAAGATCAACTGCACGAACATCAGGTAGACGACCAGCACGACCCATGCCCACAGCCACCACAGGCTGCCGGCCTGGTTCATCAGCCACAGCACGGCGAACAGCAGCGGCAGGCCGAGCGCGGCGCCGATCAGCGTGTTCTTCAGCATGTCGGTGAAGAACAGCCGCTTCGTCATCCGGTTGAAGCCGAAACGCTGCTCGATCCCGAACTGGCGGTAATACTCGAACGGGATGTCGATCACGCTCGTGATCACGAGCACCGCGGCGACGAGCGCAACCTGCTGCCCGTAACCGCGGCCGAGCCAGCCGGTCAGCAGCGTGTCGAGCGCGCCGACGCCGCCGAGCAGCGTGAGGCCGACCAGCACGGCCGCGCTGACGACGATCTCGAGCATCGTCAGCCGGGTGCGCTCGACCGTATAGTCGGCCGCGCGCTGGTGGGCGGTCAGCGGGATGGTTGCGCTGAACTGCGCCGGTACGCCGTTGCGGTGCGCGGCGACGAAGCGGATCTGCCGCGACGCGAGCCACAGCTTGGTGACGACCATCGCGAGCACGGCGAGCGCGAACAGCAGGGTGAACGAAAAGGGTGACATCGAAGGCGCCAAAGGGTTCTATGCGAGAATTATATGTTCTTGCGGACCGGGCCCGCTGATGCGTTGCCGGCCGCCCGGGCGGCGTCGCGCGCCGTCCGCCATTTTCCAGGATGACTCATGACCGATACCGCCGCTTCCGCCAGCCAGCCCACGCTCGTGCGCAACGAGTTGAACCTCGTCTGGCTCGACATGGAGATGACGGGCCTCGACCCGGATAACGACCGCATCATCGAGATCGCGGTCGTCGTGACCAATTCCACGCTCGACGTTGCCGTCGAAGGCCCCGTGTTCGCGATCCACCAGAGCGACGAAACGCTCGCGAAGATGGACGACTGGAACAAGTCGACGCACGGCCGCTCGGGCCTGATCGACCGCGTGCGCGCGTCGACCGTGACCGAGGCGGAAGCCGCCGCGCAACTGCAGGCGTTCCTCGCGCAGTACGTGTCGCCCGGCAAGTCGCCGATGTGCGGCAACTCGATCTGCCAGGACCGCCGTTTCATGGCGCGCTGGATGCCCGAATTCGAGAAATTCTTCCACTACCGCAATCTCGACGTCAGCACGCTGAAGGAGCTGTGCCGCCGCTGGCAGCCCGCGATCTACAAGGGCTTCCAGAAACGCGCGATGCACACGGCGCTCGCTGACATCCACGAGTCGATCGACGAGCTGAAGTACTACCGCGAGCATTTCCTGATTCCGGCCGCGCCGGCGTCGGCAGGAGAGTCCGCGCCGGCCGCCTGAGCGGGCCGGCACGCGCTCAGCGCTCGACAAACGCTCAGCGCCGCGCGCTTTTCGGCCGGAACGCCGCGACCACCGCGGCGTCGGTCTCGATGTACGGGCCGCCGATCAGGTCGATGCAGTAGGGCACCGCTGCGAAGATGCCGGGCACGGTCGACTTGCCGTCGGCGTCGCGCAGCCCTTCGAGCGTTTCCCGGATCGACTTCGGCTGGCCGGGCAGGTTGATGATCAGCGCCGCATGGTCGGCCGTCTCGCGAATCACCGCGACCTGCCGCGACAGGATCGCGGTCGGCACGAAATTCAGGCTGATCTGCCGCATCTGTTCGCCGAATCCCGGCATTTCCTTCGTCGCCACGGCCAGCGTGGCCTCGGGCGTCACGTCGCGGCGCGCGGGGCCCGTGCCGCCCGTCGTCAGCACGAGGTCGCAGCCGGCGACGTCGACGAGCTCGGCGAGGGTCGCGGAGATCGTCGGCGCGTCGTCCTGGATCAGCCGGGTTTCGGCGCGCCACGGCGAGACCAGCGCGCCCGCGAGCCACTCCTGTAGCGCCGGAATGCCCTTGTCTTCGTAGATACCCGTGCTGGCACGGTCGCTGATCGATACGAGACCGACGACGAGCTCGTCCGGGTGGTTACGCTTCGTCGTCGTCATGGTCGTCTCCGGTGTCGTCGGCCGCTTCGTCGTCCTCGTTGGGCGTGCCGCTCGCGGTCTTGATCCACTGGAACAGTTCGCGGAAATAGCGCGGCGGCTTGCCTTGCTGCGCTTCCTTGCGCGCGTTGCGGATCAGCGTGCGGCCTTCCTGGATGTCGGCGTCGGGGTGCCGGCGCAGGAATTCGGTCAGTGCGTCGTCGCTGGCGAGCAACTGTTCGCGCGTGCGCTCGATCCAATGCAGGCGGGCCGTCGCGGCCTTGTTCACGCCGCGCTGCGCGTCGAGCGCGGTGCGCAGCGCGGCCGTCTCGTCGTCGGCCAGCGAGCGCATCACGCGGCCGACGTACTGGAGCTGGCGGCGCTTGCCTTCGTGATCGGTGATCCGGCGCGCCTCGCGAACGGCGTCCGCGAGGGCTTCCGGCATCGGCATGCGCTTGAGCGCGTCCTTCGGCAGGTCGACGAGCGCCTGGCCGAGCACCTGCAACTCGTGCATCTCGCGCTTGAGTTGGGATTTGCTGGGGCGATCGTAGCCGTTGTCGTCGTCTTCGACGGCATGCTCGATCGGCTGAATTCGGGTTTTGCGTGTCATGGGCGGCATTGTATCGCGGCGCGGACACCCCAAGCTTGTCTGTGTCCGTCCCCGGACCTTGCTATGATCGCGGGATACGCAACATTTTGAACATGCGGGCGCCCGCCCGCCACCGGATACCAAGACGATGGCAGCCAATCTCGACGTACAAGCGCGCTATTTCCCGCACACGCAGGACCAGCTCAAAGAAATCGCGTCGGACATCCTTCGCCATGCGAAGGCACTCGGCGCGACGGACGCCGCGACCGAAATCTCCGAGGGCGACGGCCTATCGGTGTCGGTGCGCCGCGGCGAAGTCGAAACGATCGAGCACAACCGCGACAAGATGGTCGGCGTGACCGTGTTCATCGGCAAGAAGCGCGGCAACGCGAGCACGTCCGATTTTTCACCGGCCGCGATCAAGGATACCGTCGCCGCCGCCTACAACATCGCACGTTTCACGGCCGAGGACGAAGCGGCCGGCCTCGCCGAGGCCGAGCTGCTCGAAACCGACCCGCGCGACCTCGATCTCTATCATCCGTGGGCGCTGACTGCCGACGAGGCCGTCGAACTTGCCCGCCGCGCGGAAGACGCCGCATTCGCGGTCAGCCCGCAGATCCGCAATTCGGAAGGCGCGAGCGTGTCGGCGCAGCATTCGCAGTTCGTGCTCGCGACGTCGCGCGGCTTCCTGTCCGGCTATCCGTACTCGCGCCACTACATCGCCTGCGCGCCGATCGCGGGCAGCGGCCGTCAAATGCAGCGCGACGACTGGTATTCGTCGAAGCGCAGCGCGATCGATCTCGCGGCACCCGAGGCGGTGGGCCGTTATGCGGCCGAGCGTGCGCTCGCGCGGATGGGCGCGCGCCGTCTCGACACCCGCAAGGTGCCCGTGCTGTTCGAGGCGCCGCTCGCGGCCGGCCTGCTCGGCGCATTCGTACAGGCCGTGAGCGGCGGCGCGCTGTACCGCAAGACGTCGTTCCTCGTCGACAGCCTCGGCAAGCCGGTGTTTGCGCCGCACATCCAGGTCGTCGAGGATCCGCACGTGCCGCGCGCGATGGGCAGCGCGCCGTTCGACGAGGAAGGCGTACGTACGCGCGCGCGCAGCGTCGTCAAGGACGGCGTCGTCGAAGGCTACTTCCTGTCGACCTATTCGGCACGCAAGCTCGGCACGCAGACCACCGGCAACGCGGGCGGCTCGCACAACCTCGCGCTGCGCAGCTCGAACACGCAGCCGGGCGACGATTTCGACGCGATGCTGAAGAAGCTCGGTACGGGCCTGCTGCTGACCGAGCTGATGGGGCAGGGCGTGAACTATGTGACGGGCGACTATTCGCGCGGCGCGGCAGGTTTCTGGGTTGAGAACGGCGTGATCCAGTATCCGGTCGAGGAAATCACCGTCGCGAGCACGCTGCAGGAGATGTTCCGGCATATCGTCGCGATCGGCGCGGATTCGATCGTCCGCGGTACGAAGGAAACGGGCTCGGTGCTGATCGAGCAGATGACGATCGCAGGGCAGTAAGCCGCCCGCGGCGCAGGCCGCCACGAAACGAAAAAGCCCGACCGGCGCGAGCCGGTCGGGCTTTGCTCATTGTGCGTGACGCGTCAGACGCGCTTGCGTTCGTAGACGACGAACGCATAACCGAACGTGTTCGGCGCGGCGGCCTGGTGTGCATCGCGCGAAACTTCCTGCCAGTGCGCGGCGTCGGGCGCAGGGAACGATGCATCGCCGTCGAAGTCGGCATCGATCTCGGTGACGATCAGTTTATCCGCGAGCACGAGGCCTTCCGCGTAGAGTTGCGCACCGCCGATCAGGAATGCTTCGGGCACGCCGTCGCGCGCGACGAGGGCCAGCGCGTCGGCGAGCGACGTGACCGTGTCGCAGCCATCGAAGCGGCGCGTTGCGTCGCGCGTGACGACGATGTTGCGGCGGCCCGGCAGCGGCCGGCCGATCGACTCGTGGGTCTTGCGGCCCATCACGATCGGCGCGCCCATCGTCGTACGCTTGAAGAACGCGAGATCCTCGGGAAGTTTCCAGGGCAACTGGTTGTCGCGGCCGATGATGCCGTTGCGGGCACGCGCGACGATCAGGGTCAACGTCGTCATGAAGGTCGGAGAAGAGGAAAGCCGGAATGGCGCCGATTCTACCGGAACGGCGGTGCCTGCCGGATTCCTCGCACGTGCATCGGCTTTCCGGTGTTGCGCGCCGCGATGCGCGATGCAATGCGGCGCGGCGACGGACTGAGTAAAAAGAGTGCCCGCCGGGGGACGGAGCACAAAAAACGTTTCGTGTCGCGGGGCGGTGAGGGGCGCGCGATCGATGCTGTCCGGCAGATTCGAATAGATATGGAATCCTCATCGAATGGATTGGCGCATGCTCACTGGTGCGTGGTGCCTTGTGCGTTTTTTTCCATCGCGTGCTGCACGTCGCGTGGCTGCGGTACCGGGAGCGGTGTCGGCAACAGGGGCGGAGGCGGGATCTCGTCCCACAGCGTCACTGAAGCCTTGCCGGCCGGCAGCGGTTGCGGTGCCGACACGGTCACGATGCCGAACCCGTTGCCGGGCTGCATGCCTGGCGCGTTTTCGGCGAGCAGCATCGCGCGATCCAGCTTCACGTTTTCATCCGCGTGCGCCGGCGCGGGCGGGCCGGCGGCCGAGAGCGAAATCGCCATCGGCACGAAGGAAAGTAACAGATGTTTTCGCATGGTCGCTGTCTCCGATGTATTCCTATGCAGCGAAATACATGCCATCGCGCCGGGACCCTTGTCACGACTGCGATTCGCGCACACGCGTTGACAATGGCGGCGAAAAACGCCTGAAAGTGTTTCAGGCCTGAAACGAGGGGGCTTGGGAATACTGCGGATTCAATCGATACGCTACAAGGATGAAAATCGACGCGTGTGTCGATGCAAGAGCGCTGCGCTGTGCAGGTGCTATGTGCAGATGATTGACATGCGTCGACTTCCCGAGCGATTTGACCGCATCGCCCGAGGCGCTGAAATCGGATTGTCGCATTCAGTGCCTATAACTAAGCTGTGTTGATCAAAAAAAACGGACGCGAGATAAGCGCCATCATGCGAGGCTTTGTCGTTGCCGCGCATCGGCATGGCGAATCGAGCCATCTTGGGCTGACCCGATTCGATCCTTTCGCACGCGACTTGGCGTGCGCGGCAATCGTTAGATGGTTGATGAACGGGGTGGGCTATGGGAGCCGATCAGCGGCACGTGATCTATTACTCGCGCGAACCGAACGATGCGTTGCGCGGCCATTTCGACGAATGCGGTTGGCGCGTCGATCTCGCGGAGACCGTGCGCGACGTACGGCGCGTCGTGCAGCACGGCGTTGCAACGGCCGGCCTGCTCGATTTCTCGCCGGGCTTCAAGCCCTCGGACCTGCGCGAACTCGAATCCTGCCTGAGCATCCAGCACATCGGCTGGATCGCGGCGACGCGGCGCGGCCAGTTGCAGGACGCCACGCTGCGCCATCTCATTCGCGACTATTGCTTCGACTACGTGACGATGCCGTACGAGATGTCGCGGATCGTCGAGACCGTCGGTCATGCGCATGGCATGGTCGCGCTGACCGAGCCCGTTGCGCCGCTTGCCGGTGCGGGCCGCAGCGAAGGCGAGATGGTCGGCACCTGCGATGCGATGCTCGGACTCTTCAGGACAATCCGTCGCGTCGCGGCGACCGATGCGCCGGTGTTCATCTCCGGCGAATCGGGCACGGGCAAGGAATTGACGGCGGTCGCGATTCACGAGCGCTCGTCGCGTGCGCAGGCGCCGTTCATCGCGATCAATTGCGGTGCGATCCCGTCGACGCTGCTGCAGGCCGAGCTGTTCGGCTATGAGCGCGGCGCGTTCACCGGTGCGAACCAGCGCAAGATCGGCCGCGTCGAGGCCGCCAACAGCGGCACGCTGTTTCTCGACGAGATCGGCGACCTGCCGCTCGAAAGCCAGGCGAGCCTGTTGCGCTTCCTGCAGGAAGGCAAGATCGAGCGGCTCGGTGCGCACGTGTCGGTGCCGGTCGATGTGCGGGTGATCTGCGCGACGCACGTGGACATGGAAGCGGCGCTGCGCGAAGGGCGGTTCCGCGAGGACCTGTTCCATCGCCTGTGCGTGCTGAAGATCGAGGAGCCGCCGCTGCGCGCGCGGGGCAAGGACATCGAGGTGATCGCGCGCCACATGCTCGAGCGTTTCAAGGGCGATGCGCATCGCCGCCTGCGCGGCTTTTCCCCTGATGCGGTGGCCTCGCTGTACGGCTATTCGTGGCCGGGCAACGTGCGTGAGCTGATCAATCGCGTGCGCCGCGCGATCGTGATGTCGGAGGGCCGGATGATCACCGCGGCCGATCTCGAGCTGAACGACTACGCGACGCTCGCGCCCGTGTCGCTGCTGGAGGCGCGCGAGGCGGCCGAACGGCAGGCGATCGAGCAGGCGCTGCTGCGCCATCGCGGCCGTTTCGCGGATGCCGCGCGCGAACTCGGCGTGTCGCGCGTCACGCTCTACCGGCTGATGTGCGCGCACGGAATGCGCGATCGCGGCGACGCGCTGGCGGGGTTTCCTGCGTCGTTGCCGGAGTTTCCGCATCACGCTTGCTAAAATTGGCGGGTACGGCCGCCCTCGCGGCCGAAGGAACCCGCATGAAACAGTATCTCGACCTCGTTCGTACCATTCTCGATACCGGCACCTGGCAGGAGAACCGCACGGGGATCCGCACCATCAGCATGCCGGGCGCGATGCTGCGCTTCGACCTGCAGCAAGGCTTCCCGGCCGTCACGACCAAGAAGCTCGCGTTCAAGTCCGCGGTCGGCGAACTGGTCGGCTTCCTGCGCGCGTCGCGCAGCGCGGCCGATTTCCGCGCGCTCGGCTGCAAGGTGTGGGACGCGAATGCGAACGAGAACGCGCAGTGGCTCGCGAACCCGTACCGCCAGGGCGTCGACGATCTCGGCGACGTGTACGGCGTGCAATGGCGCCAGTGGCCGGGCTACAAGGTGCTCGATGCGGGCGCCGATGCGCAGATCGCCGACGCGACGCGTCGCGGCTTCCGGATCGTCACGCGTTTCGACGAAGACGGCGCACCGAAGGTGCTGCTGTACAAGGCGATCGACCAGTTGCGCCAGTGCCTGGACACGATCATGGAGAATCCGGCCGACCGTCGTATCCTGTTTCACGCGTGGAATCCGGCCGTGCTCGACCAGATCGCGCTGCCCGCATGCCATCTGCTGTACCAGTTCCTGCCGAATGCGACGAAGCGCGAGATCTCGCTGTGCCTGTACATCCGCAGCAACGACGTCGGGCTCGGCACGCCGTTCAACCTGACGGAAGGGGCCGCACTGCTGTCGCTCGTCGGCCGGCTGACGGGCTATACGCCGCGCTGGTTCACGTATTTCATCGGCGACGCGCACATCTACGAGAACCAGCTCGACATGCTGCAGCAGCAGCTCACACGCGAGCCGTACGAAAGCCCGCGGCTCGAGATCGCCGAGCGCGTGCCTGAATACGCGAAGACGGGCGTCTACGCGCCCGAGTGGCTCGAGCAGATCGAGCCGTCCGATTTCTCGCTCGTCGGCTATCGCCACCATGAGCCGCTGACCGCGCCGATGGCGGTCTGATCGCGCGGCCCCCGCAGAAAGAAGGCCTGACCGGCATCAGCCGGTCGGGCCTTTTTGCTTCACGTTTGAGGCACTTACTGGCGGTGCCGCTCTTCGTGACCGCCTTGCGGCGGCGGGTTGCTCGGGCGCGGCGCCTCGACGTGCGGTGCCGGTTGCGGCCGCGGTTCCATCCGGGGCGCAGGCATCGACGGGCGCGGTTCCACGTGCGGTGCGGGCATCGACGGGCGCGATTCCACATGCGGTGCGGGCATTGACGGCCGTGGCTCCATGCGCGGCGCCTGCGGCTGAGGGCGCGGCATTTCATGTGCGGCGGGGGCCGGCGGACGGTACTCGTTCACGCGCGGCGGCGCGACTTCGCGGCGTGGCGCCGGTTGCGGGAATTCGGGGCGCGGTTGCGGCGCGGGGGCGGCCCGTTCCGGTTGCGGCTGCCCATGCTGGGCCGGCGTCGGGAATTCGGGGCGCGGACGCGGCTGCGGGATTTGCGCCGTATTGTCGAACCTCGGCTGCGGCAGCGCGCGCGGCGCTTCGTTCCGGCCGCCGGGCTGCGCGCCCTGCGGAGCCGGCGCGCCGTCCGGATGCGGCACCGGCACCGCGCTGCGCACGGGCGGCAGCGCATTCTGTCCTGCCGCGTGCAGCGCGGCCGGCGGGGTGGGGCGCTGACGCTCCATCGGCGTGTGCGGCTGCATCCACGCCGGTGACGGCGCTTCGGCTGCGTGTGCGTTGCCGTTGCCCGACGGGAAATTGCCGGCCACCGGCGGGTGCGGGACACCGTTTCCGGGCCCGAACGCCTGGCGCGGCGCCGGGTTGCCCGGTGCCTGCGGCATGCCGCCGTTGGCGAAGCGCGGCGCATTGGGGTTCTCGCCGTTCGCCGGCCGCGCGATCGTCGGCGCGCCCGGCACCGGTGCGCCCGGCCGTCCGGCCTGCGCGGCTGGCGGCTGGCCTTCGCGCGGCGCGCGTGAAGGTTGCACGACGGGGCCGTGCGGATTCACGAGCTGCACGTTGTGCATTGCCCATGCGCCGCCGTTCGGGTTGCCCGGAACGCGAACCGGGCGAGCCGAGTAGTCGGCCGGCACGTTCGTCTTCACGACGGGGGCGCCGGCGCCCGGTACGCGTGCGCCTTGCTGTGCAAGGTGGGCGGCGGCCTGGTCGCGATACGCGGCCGGCACGGCAGGATTGCGCGTCGCGACGTACGGGTGCTGCGCGATCGCCTCCGGCGGACGGTAGCCGGCATTGCGCAGCCCGCCGGTAAAGCTCTGGCGCACCGGCGCGATACCGGGCGTACCCGGTGTCACGTGCGCATTGCGCCATTGCTGCGGATCGACATGCTGCGAGAAGTGCGCAACAGGTTGACCGTGCACGAACGCGGAGGCCGGCACGGCCGTGATCGCGTGCGGCGCGTGGAAGTTCACGTACGTCTTGTTGATGTTGGTGATATTGGTGATGTTCGTCACGTTCACGGTCTTGTTCACGTTGACGTTGTTCACCACGATGTTGCGGTTCACGCGATCGTAGTAGTGCGGGCTCCAGCCGCCCCAGCCGGGGTGCCACGGCTCACCCGGGCCGAGCGCGAACCATGCGCAGCCGGCCGCGGCGACGCCACCGACGGTGAGCGCGACGCTCCAGTCGGGACCGCCGCCGCCACCGACGAACGCGACGAGCGCCGGCGCATAGACGGGCGGCTGGCTGACGACCATCGGGCCGGGCACCCATGCCCAGCTATCGTCCACGTACGCCCAGCGGCCGTAGTGATACGGAGCGAAGCCCCACGGTGCATCGTCGACCCACGTCCAGCCCCACGGTGCCTGCCAGATCCAGTGGCCGTCGTGATACGGCGCCCAGTCGGCCGGCGTGTCGTTCGGCACCCATACCGAGCCGTAATTCGGGGTTTCGCGCCACGTGCCGTTCGCGTCGAGATCCTGGTAGCCGGGAACGTCGCGGGACACATAGCGGGCCGATACCGAGCGCTCCTCGGCCGCGTCGCGGCTGGCGGCCCACTGGTCGAGCGCATCGGGGCCCGGCGCGGGCGATTGCTGCGCAACCTGCAGGTCGGTGCCCGTGAACACGACCTGCTGTCCGGGTGACAGCGGGTATTGTCCGTTGCTGCCGTAGACGGTCGCGCTGCCGCTGCGCACCGTGACCGTCGTGCTCGCTCCGTTCGGCGCGACATCGACGCGGTAGTCGCCGGGGCCCGTGATGCCGAGCGCGAGGTTCGGCGTGTCGATTTCGTACGATCCGCCGGCCGGCAGCTGGCGCACGTGCGTCGATACGGTGCCGAGGCCGACCTTCAGTTGCGTCGTCGTGTCGTCGAGGTTCAGCACCGACAGGCTCGTCGAATTGCCGAGCCGCACTGCGGTCGAGCCGATGTGCAGTTCCGAGCGCGCGCCGGCATCGTTCCAGAGCTGGTCGCCGGTCGTCAGCGGCCGGTTCACGGCGGCATACGACCATGTATCGGTGCCGGCCGGTTCGGTCGTCACGGCGCCCGACAGGTAATTGAGCCGCGCGACGCGGCCCGGCGGATCGCCGCCCGGTTGCCGGGCCGCGGCCGCATACGGCGGGGCATCGGCCGATTGTGCGAATGCGGGGGGCAGCGTCGCAAGCGCGACGAACGCGAGCAGCGTATAGCGGGCGGATCGCTTGAGCGTGAACAGGGGGGCCATGGTGAGCGTCTTCGTCGTTATCGCGGCGCGTCGATTCGTGCCGTTGAGTTCACAATATCCGCTCGGTCTGTTTCAGTGCTCGGTGTTTTGTAAGCCGGATGGCACGCCATGTAACAAAACCTGTCCATCGCGAGCCGTTGTCGTGCAGCTGCAATGCTGGCGTCAAGCGGACGTAAGCCACCCGTCGAAAACCTGCTGTCCGGGCACGGTGACGCGCAGCACGCGCGGTCGTGCGGAGCGCTCGATCCAGCCGTGCGCACAGAAGCTCTCGAGCAGTGCGGCGCCGAGCGCGCCGCCGAGATGCGAGCGCCGCTCGCTCCAGTCGAGACAGCCGCACGCGAAGCGGCGCCGGCGCGCGCGCTGCTGGGCGACGTCGATGCCCCATTGCGCGAGCGCCCGGGTGCCGAGTTCGGTGGTCTCGATCTCATCGCCGTTGGCGAGCAGCCAGCCGCGCGCGGTGAGCCCGTCGAAGATGCGCACTGCGAGTTCGCCGGCCATGTGGTCGTAGCAGGTGCGTGCGTAGCGCAGTTCGGCCGGCACCGTGCGCGACGGCGGCGGAACCGGGCGGTGCGGCGCGGCCGCGCGGGCGACGTTCGCGAGCGCCTCGAGCGATGCCGCGATGTCGGACGATGCGATCCGGTAATAGCGGTGCCGGCCGCGCACTTCGAGCGCGAGCAGGCCGCCTTCGGTCAGCCGCGCGAGATGCGCGCTTGCCGCGGACGGCGACAGCCCCGCGATCATCGTCAGTTCGCCGGCCGGTCGGGCGCTGCCGTCCATCAGCACCCACAGCATCGCGGCGCGCCCCGGGTCGGCGATCAGCGCGCCGATGCGGCTCAGGCCCGGAAAGTGGTGGTCGTCGTGATCGGTCATCGTCGTGTCTCGTCAGGCGGGATGACTTGCAGTGTAGTGGGTGCGGGCATTCGATGTTTCGGATCCGGCTGAAATGTCGAATAGCGGTACCGGCGCGGGCACCGACCCTGCGGAAGACCGGACTGCGGCCCCGTGCGGGGCACGCGTAGAATGGCCGGACGCGGCGGCAGCGGGCCGCCGCACGTGACACGATGCAATGATGAAGACGATTTTCTGCCTGTTGGCGGCCGTGCTCGTCTGCTCGGCCTGTGCGCAGGGCGGCGCGGGCGCTGCCGGCGAGCGGGGCGGCAGCCTCGAGATGTACGGGACGATCGACCAGGGCATCACGATACGCCGCTGACGGGCGCCGATCCGCGTACGTGTCAGGCGCGTCGGCGCCGCCGCGCCACATGGGGCGCCCCGCGGCGCGTTGCCGCAGTGCAACGTATAATGGCCCGATTACAGCGCCCCTGCCGCCCGGAGCCAACAAGATGCCCCAACCGTCCCCCGTACCGGCCGCTCTCGACCGCACCGAAACCGTATTCCGCTTCCTCGCCGAGCCGTCGTCCGTGAACTTCGGCGGCAAGGTGCATGGCGGCGCGCTGATGAAGTGGATCGACGAGGTCGCGTATGCATGCGCGGCCGTTTGGTCGAGCCGCTATTGCGTGACGGTCAGTGTCGGCAACATCCGTTTCCAGCGCCCGATCCTGGTCGGCAATCTCGTCGAGCTGAAGGCGCGCGTCGTCGCGACGGGGCGCACCAGCATGCACATCCATGTATCCGTGCACGCCGGCGATCCGAAGGGCGGCGTGTTGCGCCAGACGACCGATTGCCTGGTCGTGTTCGTCGCGGTCGACGAGAACGGCAACCCGGTGCCGGTGCCGCCGTTCGTGCCCGAGACCGACGAACAGAAGGTGCTCGCGAAATATGCGGCCGACGTGCGGGCCGCGCTCGACAAGATCGTCGAGTTGAAGCCGGAAGAGGTCGCGAAGGGCACGGTCTGACCGGCACGGGCGCCGCGCCCTTCGGGCCGTGCCCGTCGTCCTGCCGTTACCGAGAGCCGATCATCTGCTCGGGTCGCACCCACGCATCGAATTCCGCCTCGGTCAGATAGCCGAGCGCGAGCGCGGCGGTCTTCAGCGTCGTGCCTTCCTTGTGCGCCTTCTTCGCGATCTGCGCGGACTTGTCGTAGCCGATATGCGGATTGAGCGCCGTCACGAGCATCAGCGATTCGTTCAGCAGCAGGTCGATGCGCGCGCGATTCGGCTCGATGCCCACCGCGCAGTGGTCGTTGAAGCTCTGCGCGCCGTCGGCGAGCAGCCGCACCGATTGCAGTACGTTGTGCGCGATCATCGGCCGGAACACGTTCAGTTCGAAATTGCCGCTCGCGCCGCCGACGTTGACCGCGACGTCGTTGCCGAACACCTGGCAGCACAGCATCGTCACGGCCTCCGACTGTGTCGGGTTCACCTTGCCAGGCATGATCGAGCTGCCCGGCTCGTTCTCCGGAATCGACAGCTCGCCGAGCCCGCAGCGCGGCCCGCTCGCGAGCCAGCGGACGTCGTTCGCGATCTTCATCAGGCCGGCCGCGACGGTCTTCAGCGCGCCGTGCGCGAACACCAGCGCGTCGGCCGCCGCCATCACCTCGAACTTGCTCGGCGCCGTCACGAACGGCAGCTTCGCCAGGCGGCCGATTTCGTCGGCGACGCGCACCGCGAACTCCGGATGCGCGTTCAGCCCCGTGCCGACCGCGGTGCCGCCGAGCGCGAGTTCGTACAGGTGCGGCAGCGCCGATTCGACGTGACGGATGCTCTGGTCGAGCTGCGCGACATAGCCGGAAAACTCCTGGCCGAGCGTAAGCGGTGTCGCGTCCTGCAGGTGCGTGCGGCCGATCTTCACGATGTCGCCGAACGCCTTCGATTTCGCGTCGAGCGTCGTGCGCAGCGCGCGCAGCGCCGGCAGCAGGTGATTGACGATCGCGTACGCGGCCGCGACGTGCATCGCGGTCGGGAACACGTCGTTCGACGACTGGCCGCGGTTCACGTCGTCGTTCGGATGAACCTTGCGCGCTTCGCCGCGCGCGCCGCCCATCAGCTCGCTCGCGCGGTTCGCGATCACCTCGTTGAGGTTCATGTTGGTCTGCGTGCCGGAGCCCGTCTGCCAGACCGCGAGCGGGAATTCGCGCGGATGCTTGCCGGCGATGATCTCGTCGGCCGCGTCGATGATTGCGCGCGCCTTGTCGTCGGCCAGCACGCCGAGCGACTGGTTCACGGCCGCCGCGGCACGCTTGACGATCGCCAGCGCGTGGATCAGCTCGGGCGACTGCTTCTCCGTCGAGATCCGGAAATTCTGCAGCGAGCGCTCGGTCTGCGCGCCCCAGAGCCGGTCGGCCGGCACGGCGATCTCGCCGAACGTGTCGCGTTCCATCCGAACTGCTTCGTTCATGATGCACTCCTCTTGGAAAGGGGAAAGGCCGCGCAATGCGCGGCGCCGGGCGTATCGTGAGGCAGTCGCGCCGCTCGCGCGGCGTCTTCGGGACTTCGGGCCTTCAGCCGACAAGCATAGCGTCGGCCGCGATTTCGTGTCGTGTCGCGCTCAATGCCGCGCCGCGATGAGCGACGCGGTCTTCAGATGAAAGCGCCATGCCATCAGCGCCGCGACGCTCGCGAGGCCGGCCGCGAGCCCCCACCACAGGCCGCGCGCGCCGAGGCCCGCATGGAACGCGAACCAGTAGCCGGTCGGGAAGCCGATGCCCCAGTAGCCGAAGGTCGCGGCGAGCATCGGGATGCGCGTGTCCTTCAAGCCGCGCAGCGCGCCCGACGCGACGGTCTGCATCCCGTCGACGATCTGGAACACCGCGGCGATGCCGAGCAGCGATGCCGCGAGCGACACCGTGGCCGCATTGGCCGGGTCGTCGAGATGAAGATACAGGCCGACGATCGTGTGCGGCGCGACGATCATCACGACGCCCGACAGCGACATGAACGCGACGCCGAGCGCGAGTGCGACGAAGCCCGCATGCCGCGCGGCGACGGGCGAGCCCGCGCCGACCCAGTAGCCGACCCGGACGTTGGCGGCCTGGCCGATCGCGAGCGGCACCATGAACGATACCGACGCGACGTTCAGCGCGATCTGGTGCGCGGCGAGCGACGTCGCGCCGAGTACGCCGACCGTGAGGCCGGTGCCGAGGAACAGCGTCGATTCGACCCCGTACGTGATCGCAACGGGCCAGCCGATGCCGATCAGCTCGCCCATCACGGGCAGCTTCGGGCGCGCCGCGGTCACGAAATGGCGGAAGCGCTGCCGGCCGTGCAGCAGCCAGATCAGCGCGAGCGCGGTGAGCCAGATCGTGATCGTCGTCGCGACCGCCGACCCGAGAAAGCCGAGGCGCGGCAGCCCGAATGCGCCGTGGATCAGCCCGTAGTTCAGCACGCCGTTGACGCCGACGCCGCCGATCGACACCCACAGCAGCCGCCGCGCGGCGCCGATCGCCGGCAGGAACGCGCGCATCAGCCCGACGCCGATCAGGCTGCCGAGCGCCGCGAAGCGCAGGATGCCCGTGTATTCGCCGACGTGATGCGCGAGCAGCGGCGGCTCGTGGAACATCAGCAGGATCGGTTCGGCCAGCGACAGCGCGACGATTGCCGGAATCGCGAGCAGCACGGACAGCGCGAACCCGGTCCAGTAGATGTGCGGCACGCGGTCCTCGGCCTGGGCGCCGCGCGCATGTGCGACGCTCACGCTGACCGACGACAGCACGCCTTGCAGAATGGTGACGATGACGAAGAAGAAGTTCGCGCCGAGACCGCCGGCCGCGAGCGAATCGGGGCCGAGCGAACCGAGCAGCACCGTGTCGGTGACGCTCATCGCCATTTGTGAAAGTTGCGCGATCGCGAGCGGTGCGGCGAGGCGCGCGGTATCGGCAGCGTGACTGGACAGCGACGGCGGCGCGGAGGCCGTCCGCGTGAGACCGGAGTGCGACATGGAATGGGCGCTCGCGCGGGTGCGGGCCCGCGCTGTCTGTATTTATTTTGAGAGACGGCTAGCTTACGGCTTTATTCGTACCGTGTCGAACGCGCGCGCCGATGGCCATGTCGCGGACAGGGGGAACAGGCCCTAAGCCTCGCGCACCGCGATGCGCGTGTCGCCGAGCAGCACGACCTGGCCCGCGCGGATCTTGCAGGTCTTGCGAAGCTCGACCGCGCCGTCGACTTTCACCGCACCGGACGCGACGATCAGCTTCGCGGTACCGCCGCTGTCCGCGAGGCCGGTGATCTTCAGAAGGTTGTGCAGCTCGACGTATTCGCCGGTCAGCGTGAAATCCAGGTTGGGCATGACGAAGAAGGTGCGCAATGCGCGGAAGGAATCGCCTCGCATCATACGGCACCGCGGGCCGGCGCGCGAGCGCGGGCGGTCGCGGCACGCAGATGTTAAGGACTGTGAGCGATTCGTCAGCAAATGAAACGGTGGGTAACAGTCTGAGAGATTCGAGAACCTGCCGTGCGGGCCGCGGGTCTTTTGTCGTACCTGCTGCGTGTTGCGGCGGGGGACGCGACGGACCGCATCGCTGCGGTTCGCGCCCACAACTTCTTGAGGAGGATTGTCATGTCCAAGATTCGTACGATGCTGATCGGTGCCGCGCTGACGGCGTTCGCCACTTCGGCCGCGTTTGCCCAGACGGGCACGGCGGCGCAGGGCGCGGCAGGTGCCGGCGTGCAGGCGCAGACCCCGGCAGCGGGTGTCGGCGCGGGCGTGCAGGGCAGCGCCGGCGCGAACGCGTCGGGCAATGCGGTCGGCGGCGCAACCGATGCGGTCGGCGCGGCAGCCGACGGCGCGAAGGATACGGCGTCGTCGGCCGTCCACTCGGCCAAGAAGCACGCGAAGCACGCCGCGAAGTCGGCCAAGAGCCATGTTGGCTCGGCCAAGGCGAAGGCCGGCGAAGCGACCGAAGGCGGTGCATCGGTCGGCGCGGAGGGCGGTGCATCGGCCCAGGGCGCCACGCAGTAAGCGGTGCCTGGCGCCGCGCGACGCTCGCCCTGGACGGCGCGTCGCGACGGCGGCCGTCCGGCGGCCCGGTTCGCTTCGCGCGAACCGGGCCGTTTTCATGTGTTTATGCTTTCAGCAGCGCGGGCGTGCGGTCACGGCCGACGCTGTCCCTGGCCTTGTCCCTGCGCGGGGCGCGCGGCAGCCGGCGTGAATACGCTGCGCAGCCACGCAGCGAGCCGCGCGAAGACGTCGTACGGCTCTTCGACGAAGATCTCCGGTTTCAGCAGCCGCAGGTATTCCATGATCTGCTGCGCTTCCTGTTTCTGGAACGAGCCATGTGCGAGCCCGAGCCGCAGCAATCCGCGCAGTTCGCCGAGCTTGTCGCGCGCGGTGCTGCCGACGCTCATCTCGCATGCGAGCTTGGCCTCGTAAATCCGTTGCCGCAGCGATTCCGCGAGCCGCCATGCGGGCGTTTGCATCAGTTCTTCGAGCGCCTGGATGTCCTGAGCCGCGCCCTTGATCTGCGACGCGAGCGGGTCGATCTGCGCCGGGTCGCCCTGCGCCTCGGCGACGATCGCCTTCGCCCAGTCGCGGCATGCCCTCGCGAGTTCGTCGGGTGTCCATTCGGAGCGCGACGCGAAGCCGAAGCCGAATTCGCCGGCCTGCCGCATCAGGATCGCGACGACGTCCGGAAATTCCTTGTCTAGCGTGCGCTTTGCCCACGCGTACTGGCCGCCCTGCAGCATGCGCTGCACCGCGTGCTCGGTCAGCGGAACCATGTTGTCGAGCAGCTTCGCGCGCAGGAAATCCTCGAACGACGGTGTCGCGAACTGCGGGTCGAGTTTCAGCGACACGCGGACGAACGCGTCGTAGTCCTTGCGCAGGGACTCGAGCGTGTCGTCCTTGAGGGAAAGGGTGATCTGGCCCATGAATCGTCTCGATGGCGGCCCGCGCAGGCCGGCGGTCGGCACGGCGCACCGGTGCGGGCGCAGCGTCGACTGACCGGTGCGCGCCGAGGCCGGTGGCGGGTTTTCATTTCCTATATCGGCGCGCCGCGCGGAAACTTGAGCGCGCGTGGTGGAGTGTCCGCTCAGGCGGGCAGCCAGTGCGGCAGCACGATCCCTTGCCAGAAAAAGAACACCGCGAGGCCCGCCGCGATCGTCACGAGCGGGCGGCGGGTCGCCGCCGACACGAGCACGGCGGCGAGCGCGCCGACGAGCTGCGGATTGCGCCAGGTCAGTTCGGCCGTGCCGCCATGCGGCGAGACGGTCATCGGCACGATGATCGCGGTCAGCACGGTGACGGGCACGAAGCCGAGCGCGGTCCGCACGAGCGGCGGGAAGGTCAGCCGCTCGCCGAACAGGAACAGCGTCGTGCGGATTGCGTAGGTGATGACGGCCATCCCGAGGATCAGCAGCGCGTAGCTCACGATGCGGCCTCCGTGCGTGACCGCGCGCGCGAGCGCTCGTGCCGCAGTGTCAGCGCGACGCCGATCGCGACGCCGGCGGCAACCGCGCCGAGCAGCCCGAGCTTGTACGGCCAGCCCTGCCAGAAGTACGCGAGCGTGCCGGCCGTCGCGGCCGCCGCGAAATAGCGCAGCGTGCCGAGCTGCGGGACGACGATCGCGATGAAGGTCGCCGCCATCGCGAAATCGAGGCCGAGCGACTGCAGGCCCGGGAATGCCGCGCCGAAGCCGATGCCCGCGAGCGTCCAGACCTGCCAGTTCAGGTACATCGCGAGCCCGGAGCCGAAAAAGTAGTGCGGGCCGATCGTACCGGGCGGGAAGTGCCGGTAGTGCGCATAGGCGACCGCGAACACCTCGTCGGTCATCAGCGCGCCGAGCGTGGCGCGCCAGCGCAGCGGCAGGTGCGCGACATAGGGCGCGAGCGTCGCGCTGTACAGCAGGTGGCGCAGGTTCACGATCAGCGTCGTCGCGAGTACGACGACGAAGCTCGCGCTGCCCGCGATCAGGCCGAGCGCGATGAACTGCGCGGAGCCCGCGAACACGGCGAGCGACATCAGCACGCCGTGCCATGCGGCAAGCGGGCCGCCGCCGACGAGCGTGCCGAAAATCACGCCGAACGGCGCCGCGCCGATCGTCATCGGGATCGTGTCGCGCGCGCCGTCGAGCCATTCGTTGAGCGGGCGGCGACGGGGCGATGCGGGTGTCGGGTTCAAAGCGTGCTCCTCCATGCGCTGGAGGATAGCGGGCCGGTGGTTTTCGGGCTTGTATGTTCTTGCGGTCGCGGGCGGGGTGGCTGCCCGGGCGTTTGTCGGCGCAGCGGCAAGCGAGCGGCCGGATGCGGGAAGCCGCGCGTCAGCTCGCCTGCCAGCGCCCGGGCGGCACGCCGAACATCCGTTTGAAATGCCGCGTGAAGTGGCTCTGGTCGACGAAGCCGCTGGCCGCCGCGACGTCGGCGACGGGCACGCCCGCCCGCAGCGGCGCCAGCGCGCGCTGCAAGCGCAGCTGGTTGCGCCAGGCATGCGGCGGCATGCCGGTCGTACGCGTGAACAGGCGCGCCGCGTGGAACGGCGACAGGCCGGCCGCCTGCGCGACTTCGTCGAGCGTCACCGTGCACGTGAGATCGGCGGCGAGCCGCTCGCGCATCGCATCGACGCGCGGCTCGTCCGCCGCGAGCGGCGCCGGTCGCGGCTGCGCGTCGGCATGGCGCACGATCAGCGTCGACAGCGCGTCGAGCATGGCCGTTTCGGCGGCGAGCGGATCATAGATGCGCGGTGCGCCGGAGGCTGGATCGCCGGCCGCCGGATCGTCGGCCGGCTGCCCGTGCGCATGGGAGGACAGCGCGCGCTCGCTGCCGGCTTCCATCATCCGGTGCGCCAGCGCGAGCCGGGCCGCGAGGTCGGCGTCGCGAATCACGTCGGGGGCAAACCACGGCGCGTCCTGCGGGCGGCCGGCGATCGCGCTCGTGAGTTCGCGGATGAATTCGACCGGCATGTAGCTGACGCGATAGCACCAGCCTTCGTCGGCCGCGCGCGAGCCCGTATGCACTTCGCCGGGATTGATCACGGGCACGGTGCCCGTTTCGGCGACATGGCCGCTGCCGCGATAGGTGAAGCGTTCCGCGCCTTCGAGAATCACGGGGATCGTGTACGCGTCGTGCCAGTGGGGCGCGAACGTGTGGTCGCGATAGGTGGCCGTGACCAGATCTGCCTCCGGCAGCAGCGGCGTGCGCCAGTAGCGTGCGGAGTCTGGAAGGCGGGTGGCGGACATGATCGGGCGCGGGGGCGGTCGAACCGACAGTGTATCGCTCGCGCGCCCGTCAGGTGCGGGCCTTACTTGACCGGAATCGTCGTGCCGGCCGGCATCGGCACCGCGGTGACGGCGTTCTTCGGGCTGCCGCTGACGATGCGGTCGCTGTAGGTCAGGTAGACGAGCGTGTTGCGCTTCTTGTCGACCACGCGCACGACGTGCAGCGTCTTGAAGATGAACGACATGCGTTCGCTGAACACGTCGGTCTGCTGCTTGAGCGGTTCCTTGAAGCTGATCGTGCCGACCTGCCGGCACGCGATCGACGCCTCGCTCGGATCCTCGGCGACGCCGAGCGTGCCCTTGATGCCGCCCGTGCGGGCGCGCGACACGTAGCAGGTCACGCCGTTCACGACCGGATCGTCGTACGCCTCGACGACGACGCGGTCGGAGCCCGTTACGCGGAAATGGGTGTTGACGCTGCCGACTTCCTCCGCGTGCGCGAGCGGCGCGGCGGCGAAAACGGAGAGCAGGAGGGCAGCGGGTGTGGCAAGGCGGTGCTTCATCGACGGAACCGGATGCGAATGCGGGACAGAGACTCTAGCATGCGCGGGACCGGGCCACGAAAACGCGAAAGGGCGGCCGGAAAAACAAAAGGCCCGTCGAATGACGGGCCTTTCGCTGTCTGGCTCCCCGACCTGGGCTCGAACCAGGGACCTACGGATTAACAGTCCGGCGCTCTACCGACTGAGCTATCGGGGAATAAATCGGTACATCTGCGTGTTCGGTTACCAGCAAAAAGCCCGTCCACTTTCAACGGGCCTTTGCGTTTTTGGCTCCCCGACCTGGGCTCGAACCAGGGACCTACGGATTAACAGTCCGGCGCTCTACCGACTGAGCTATCGGGGAACAAACAGCAGAGAAACGAGATTATATGGAGTGTCGGCTAACCCGTCAACCCCTTTGGCGTGCGCCGCACAAAAAATTTCTGCGGCCGCCGCGCGATCAGCGCTCGAGCAGGTGCAGCTTGTCTTGCACGTCCTTCCACTCGTCCGCGTCGGCCGGTGCCGGCTTGGTCTTCGTGATCGACGGCCAGCCCTTTGCCAGCTCGGCATTCAGCTGGGTGAACTGCTGCTGGTCGCCCGGAACGTCTTCTTCGGCATAGATCGCATTGGTCGGGCACTCGGCAACGCACACGGCGCAGTCGATGCACTCGTCCGGATCGATGGCGAGAAAGTTGGGACCTTCACGGAAGCAATCCACCGGGCACACATCCACGCAATCCGTGTATTTGCACTTGATGCAGCCTTCGGTCACAACGTGAGTCATTAAAACGCTCCTGCTTGGCGGTATATATGGGGTGGCGTTGGCGCCAAAAGCGGCATTGTAACTGAAGCGCAAAACCCGCATGGCGTGGTCGCCTTTCTAGCTTATATCGTTTCGTGATTAGTTTATGGGGGCCGCCGCGGGGCGCGCAACGGGGAAGCCGTATACGGCGCGACGGGGCAGCGCGGCAGGCGGTTTCGCGATGGTCGGGCCCGCATTCGAGTAACATGGCCGACAGACCGGGCGGCGCGCGGTGCGCCGGGACCCTGTCACGATATTGGCGGTGCCGCAATCATGATCATCACTTCGCTGCTCGACACGGATCTCTACAAGTTCACGATGATGCAGGTCGTCCTGCATCACTTCCCGGCCGCAAACGTCGAATACCGTTTCAAGTGCCGCACGCAAGGCGTCGATCTCGTGCCGTACATCGACGAGATCCGCGACGAGGTGCGCGGCCTGTGCTCGCTGCGTTTTTCCGATGTCGAACTCGACTACCTGCGACGGATGCGCTTCATCAAGAGCGATTTCGTCGACTTCCTCGCGCTGTTCCACCTGAACGAAAAGTACATCTCGATCACGCCTTCGCCGAAGGGCAACGGCGAGATCGACATCGTGATCGAGGGGCCGTGGCTGCATACGATCCTGTTCGAGATCCCGGTGCTCGCGATCGTCAACGAAGTCTATTTCCGCAACACGCAGCGCGAGCCCGACTATCGCGAAGGCCGCGAGCGGCTGCGCGAGAAGATCAAGCTGCTCGGCGCGAAGCCCGAGTTCGCCGACTGCAAGATCGCCGACTACGGCACGCGCCGGCGCTTCTCGAAGGTCTGGCACGAGGAAGTCGCGCTCACGCTGCGCGACGGCCTCGGCCCGCAGTTCGCGGGCACGAGCAACGTGCTGTACGCGATGAAGCACGACATCACGCCGCTCGGCACGATGGCTCACGAGTACCTGCAGGCGTGCCAGGCGCTCGGCCCGAGGCTGCGCGACTCGCAGATCTACGGCTTCGAGATGTGGGCGAAGGAATACCGCGGCGACCTCGGGATCGCGCTGTCGGACGTCTACGGGATGGATGCGTTCCTGAACGACTTCGATATGTACTTCTGCAAGCTGTTCGACGGCGCGCGCCACGATTCGGGCGATCCGTTCGACTGGGGCGAGCGGATGCTGCGCCATTACGAGGCGAGCCGGTGCGACCCGCGCACGAAGGTGCTCGTGTTCTCGGACGCGCTCGACATCCCGAAGGTCATGCAGTTGTACGAACGGTTCCGCGGCCGCTGCAAGCTCGCGTTCGGCGTCGGCACGAACCTCACCAACGACCTCGGCTACGTGCCGCTGCAGATCGTGATCAAGATGGTGCGCTGCAATGGCCAGCCGGTCGCGAAGCTGTCGGATTCGCCGGGCAAGAGCATGTGCGACGACAAAGCCTATCTCGCCTACCTGCGCCAGGTGTTCGGCATCGCGCAGCCGGTCGAGGAAGACGCGTCGAAGTGAGCGTCGGCCGTTCGGTCGAAGGTGCGTGGCGGCAGGGGCGGCCGGTATAATCCGACGTATTGCACGCCAACGTCACGAGGACCGTTCATGGACACTTCTGCTGCCCGTCGCCAGATCCTCGCGCGCATTCGCGCGGCGCAGGGGCGCGCGGCCGAGCCCGATGCAGCGGAGCGCGACGGCGTCGCCGATTATCTCGCCCGCCATCCGCAGGGCCCGCGCCCGCCGATGCCGGCCGATCTCGTTGCCGCATTCGTCGACGAAGCGGCACGCCTGTCGACGACGGTCGACGAAGTCGCGGCGCTCGCCGACGCACCGGCCGCCGCTGCCCGCTATCTTTCCGCTCACGGCCTGCCGACGCAGGCCGTCGCATGGCGCACGCTGGCCGATCTCGACTGGGCCGGCGCAGGCCTGTCGGTCGAGTGCCGCAAGCCGCGCGACGGCGATCTCGTCGGCCTCACGGGCTGCTTTTGCGCGACCGCCGAAACGGGTTCGCTGGTGCTGCTGTCCGGTCCCGATACCTATGCATCGGCCGGCCTGCTGCCGGAGACGCACATCGCGATCGTGCCCGCGTCGCGGATCGTCGCCGGTCATGAAGACGCGTTCGCGCTGATCCGTGCGGAGCGCGGCGAGTTGCCGCGCGCGGTCAATTTCGTGTCGGGCCCGTCGCGCACGGGCGACATCGAGCAGACCATCGTACTGGGCGCGCACGGCCCGTACCGCGTGCATGCGATCGTCGTCCGGGGCGCATGACGCGCCCGCCGCATCCACTGCCACTCGAACAAGGAAGTTCTGCATGAAACGACATGCCGCCTGGGCGGGCATGGCGTCGGGGGTCGCGCTTGGCGCCGTTCCCGCGCTTGCATCGGCCGCAACGCTCGACGGTGCCACACTGTCCGCGCTCTGGGGCATCCCGTTTGCCGGGATCCTGCTGTCCATCGCACTGTTCCCGCTCGTTGCCCCGGTATTCTGGCATCACCACTTCGGCAAGATTGCGGCGGGGTGGGCGGTCGTGTTCCTGATCCCGTTCGCGTTCGCGTTCGGCGCGGGCACCGCGTTCGGCACGCTCGTGCATGCGCTGCTCGAGGAATACATTCCGTTCATCGTGCTGCTCACCGCGCTCTATACGGTGGCAGGCGGCATCTGCGTGAACGGCAACCTGCACGGATCGCCGAAGCTGAACACCGCGATCCTCGCGCTCGGCACGCTGCTCGCGAGCGTGATGGGCACGACCGGCGCCGCGATGCTGCTGATCCGGCCGCTGCTGCGCGCGAACGACAACCGCAAGCATGTCGTGCACGTCGTGATTTTCTTCATCTTCCTCGTCGCGAACGCGGGCGGCTCGCTGTCGCCGCTCGGCGATCCGCCGTTGTTCCTCGGTTTCCTGAACGGCGTGAGCTTCTTCTGGACGACGACCCATCTCGCGCTGCCGATGCTGTTCATCTGCGTCGTGCTGCTGGCGCTGTTCTTCGTGCTCGACACGTATTTCTACCGGAAGGGCGGCGAGGAGCGGCCGGCCGCGCTCGACCCGACGCCCGACGGCGCGGCGCTGTCGATCGACGGCAAGATCAACTTCGTGCTGCTCGCGGCCGTGGTCGCGCTCGTGCTGATGAGCGGCATCTGGAAGCCGGACATCGCGTTCGACGTGTGGGGCACGCACGTCGCGTTGCAGAACCTCGCGCGCGACGTCGCGCTCGTGGTCGTGACGCTCGCGTCGCTCGCGCTGACGCCGCGTTCCGCACGTGAAGGAAACGCGTTCAACTGGGCGCCGATCGAGGAGGTCGCGAAGCTGTTCGCGGGAATCTTCGTGACGATCGCGCCGGTGATCGTGATTCTGCGCGCGGGCGCGGACGGCGCGTTCGCACAGATCGTCCATCTCGTCACGGGGCCGGACGGCAAGCCGATCGACGCGATGTATTTCTGGGCGACGGGCCTGCTTTCGTCGTTCCTCGACAATGCGCCGACCTATCTGGTGTTCTTCAACCTCGCGGGCGGCGATGCGCAGACGCTGATGACGACGGGCGCGTCGACGCTCGCCGCGATCTCCGCGGGCGCGGTGTTCATGGGCGCGAACAGCTATATCGGCAACGCGCCGAATTTCATGGTGAAGGCGATCGCGGAGTCGCGCGGCGTGAAGATGCCGAGCTTCTTCGCGTACCTCGGCTGGGCGCTCGTTATCCTGGTGCCCGTGTTCCTGCTGACGTCGCTGATTTTCTTCCCGGCGTAACCTGACAACTTTCAACCAAGCGCGGGCAGTCCCGGCGGCGCGACGCGCGCCGCGATCGGCCCGCGGCATACGGAGATGGCGATGCAGAAGATTCTGGTCGCGCGTCCGATCTTTCCGGACGTGATCGAACGCCTCAAGCAGTATTTCGAAGTCGACTGGAACGACGGCGACGTGCTCGCACCCGACGCGCTCACCGCGCGTCTGGCCGACAAGGACGGCGCGCTGACGGCCGGCGATCCAGTCGGCGCGGCGGCGCTCGCGGCGGCGCCGCGCCTGCGCGTCGTGTCGAACATGGCGGTCGGCTACAACAACTTCGACATGGCCGCGTTCAATGCGGCGAACGTGCTCGGCACCAACACGCCGGACGTGCTGAACGAGTCGACCGCCGATTTCGGCTGGGCGCTGATGATGGCCGCCGCGCGCCGGATCGCCGAATCCGAACACTGGCTGCGCGCCGGTCACTGGCAGAAGTGGGCGTACGACGGTTTTCTCGGCACCGACATTTACGGCTCGACGCTCGGCGTCATCGGGATGGGCCGAATCGGCCAGGCGCTCGCGCGCCGCGCGCGCGGTTTCGGGATGCAGGTGATCTATCACAACCGGTCGCGGGTCGCCCCCGAGATCGAGGCCGAGCTGAACGCCGAATACGTGTCGAAGGATGCGCTGCTCGCGCGCGCCGATCACGTCGTGCTCGTGCTGCCGTACACGAAGGAAAACCATCACACGATCGGCGCGGCCGAACTCGCGAAGATGAAGCCCACCGCGACGCTGACCAACATCGCGCGCGGGGGGATCGTCGACGACGCGGCGCTGGCCGCCGCGCTGCGCGACGGGACGATCGCCGCGGCCGGCCTCGACGTGTACGAAGGCGAACCGGCCGTGCATCCGACGCTGCTCGAGGTGCCGAACGTCGTGCTGACGCCGCATATCGCGAGCGCGACCGAAAAGACGCGCCGTGCGATGGCGAACCTTGCCGCCGACAACCTGATCGCCGCACTGGGCGAGGGGCCGCGCGCGGGGCAGCCGCCGAATCCGATCAACCCTGACGTGATCGGGAAGCCGCGCGCATGACGATGACGTTGTTGCTTGCGGCGGTCGTCGTGCTGGCCGTCGCGCTCGCGGTGGCGATCGTCGCGATCGTGCGCGGCGGCGGCCGCCACGACGATGCGGCGGTGCTCGGCGACCAGATCGAGGGTGCCGCGCATGCGCAGGCGCGCGCGGTCGAGCGGCTCGAACGCGAATTGCGCGGCGAGATCGTCGAGAACGCGCGCGGTTCGCGCACCGAGCTGGCCGGCAGTTTCTCGCAGCTTCAGCAGACGCTCGCCGCGCAATTGACGAGCGTGGCGACCGTGCAGAACAACCAGATCGAGGGTTTCGCTCAGCAGCTCGGCAAGCTCGTCGCCGGCAATGCACAGCAGTTCGACGCGATGCGCGAGAGCGTGCAGCGTCAGGCGCAGCAGGCGCGCGAGGAGCAGACGGCCGCGCTCAGGCTGTTCGGCGATACGTTGAACCGGCAGCTCACGCAACTGACCGAAGCGAACGATCGCCGGATCGGCGAAGTGCGCGCGACGCTCGAACAGCGGCTGAAGGAAATCGAGACGAACAACGCGGCGAAGCTCGAGGAGATGCGCCGCACCGTTGACGAGAAACTGCACGCGACGCTCGAACAGCGGCTCGGCGAATCGTTCAAGCTCGTGTCGGACCGGCTCGAGCAGGTCCATCGCGGGCTCGGCGAGATGCAGACGCTCGCGGCGGGCGTCGGCGATCTGAAAAAGGTGCTGACCAACGTGAAGACGCGCGGCACCTGGGGCGAGGTGCAGCTCGAGGCGCTGCTCGAACAGATGCTGACGCCCGATCAGTACGCGAAGAACGTCGCGACGGTGCCGAAAAGTACCGAGCGCGTCGAATTCGCGATCCGGCTGCCGGGCCGCGATGCGGGCACGCGCGATGCACCGCCGGTGTGGCTGCCGATCGACGCGAAATTTCCGCGCGAAGACTACGAGCGGCTGATCGACGCGCAGGAGCGCGCCGATGCGGCGGCGGTCGAGGAAGCCGCACGTGCGCTCGAAGCGCGCGTGCGGCTGGAGGCGCGCACGATCGCCGAGAAGTACGTCGCGCCGCCGCACACGACCGATTTCGCGCTGCTGTTCCTGCCGACCGAAGGGCTTTATGCGGAGATCCTGCGCCGCCCGGGGCTGACCGACCTGCTGCAGCGCGACTACCGCGTGACGGTCGCGGGGCCGACGACGCTCACCGCGTTGCTGAACAGCCTGCAGATGGGGTTCCGTACGCTCGCGATCGAGCAGCGCTCGAGCGAGGTCTGGCAGGTGCTCGGCGCGGTGAAGACGGAGTTCGGCAAGTTCGGCGACGTGCTCGCGCGCACGAAGGCGCAGCTCGAAACGGTCACGCGCTCGATCGAGTCCGCCGAGCAGCGTACGCGCGTGATGAGCCGCAAGCTGAAGCAGGTCGAGGCATTGCCGGGCGATACGGCGGCTGGCTTGCTCGGTTCGGACGGCGCGGACGGCGGCGCCGATGCCGACGACGCTTGACGGGTTCAGCCGCTCGAGTGCGGGTGGATCGCGATGAAAACGGGCGCCGTCGGCGCCCGTTTCCTTTTGTAGCAGGGTAGTTCGGCCGCGGCTCGCGCGGGCCGACGCTCAGCGGCCTGCGAGCGTATCCAGCGCGTCGCCCGTTACGCGAACGATGCGCCATTCGGGCAGCACGGTCGCGCCCATCTTTTCGTAGAAATCGATCGCGGGCTGGTTCCAGTCGAGGACCGACCATTCGAAACGCCCGCAACGACGCTCGACGGCCAGTGCCGCGAGGTGGCGCAGCATCGCGGTGCCGAGGCCGGTGCCGCGCTGCGACGGCTGCACGTACAGATCCTCGAGATAGAGGCCGCGACGACCGAGGAACGTCGAATAGTTGTGAAAGAACAGCGCATACGCGACGATCGCGCCGTTGCGCTCGGCCACGAGCGCTTCGGCGGCAGGCCGCTCGCCGAACAGCGCTTCGGCGAGATCCGCTTCGGTCGCGACGAACAGGTGCGTGAGCTTCTCGAATTCGGCCAGCTCGCGCATCAGCGCGAGGATCGCGCCGGCGTCGCGCGCTTCGGCCGCGCGGATCAGCGGCGCGTCGCTCACGCTTCCTCCGGCGGATCGGACAAAACGATCTCGATGCCGCCGAAGCGCGATGCGACCCAGTTGTATGCGTGGCATGCGATCCACAGCAGCACGAAGCCGAGGATGGCGTTCAGCAGCAGCGCGCTCAGGATCGTGCTCAACTCGACCATCCCGTAACGGATGTACGCGACGAGAATGCCGAGCAGCACGATCGGCACGCTGAACGTCAGGTAGACGAGGATCAGCGCCTTCGCGGTCTGCCCCGCGGCGATCGACGAAATTTGTTTCTTCATGTGCGGATTGCCCCCGTAGAGATATATCGATAGTGGAATTCAGATCAGGCCGTCGAGCGGCAGGATGTCGACCGGAGTGCCCGC
This sequence comes from Burkholderia sp. DN3021, assembly GCF_049805555.1. Lineage (NCBI taxonomy): Bacteria > Pseudomonadati > Pseudomonadota > Betaproteobacteria > Burkholderiales > Burkholderiaceae > Burkholderia > Burkholderia sp. DN3021. The sequence goes on from NZ_JBNCAB010000003.1 coordinate 84,973, forward strand.
GTCGACTGCCGCGGTATCGTGGCCCAGGACGATGAAACAGTTGGCGGCCGCGAGGCCGCTCAGCGACGCGGAACTCTGCGAACCGGCCGGCGCGACGTGCCAGCGGCCGTCGGCGGCGCGCGTCGCGATGCCGCGCAGGTATTCGGTTCGGCCTGGACGCGTCTTCAGCGCATGCATGCTGAGCGCCGTATACATCGCCGGCGGCGGCGTCTGCGCGCCGGCCAGCGTCAGCAGCGCGGGGCGCACGATCGCGTAGAACGTCACGGCGGACGCGACCGGATTGCCGGGCAGCCCGAAGAACAGCGCGTGACCGGCGCCACCGGGCGCACGTGCGAGCGTGCCGCACGCGAGCGGCCGGCCGGGCCGCAGCGCGAGGCTCGCGAACGTGACGTCGCCGAGCCGTGCCATCACGTCGCGCGTGAAGTCGGCTTCACCGACCGATACGCCGCCCGACGTGATCACCGCATCGGCCTGCGCGGCGACGGCGTCGCGCAACGCGGCTTCGAGCGCGGCCGGGTCGTCGCGGACAATCCCGAGATCGATCGCGTCGACGTGCAGCCTTTCGAGCATCGCGATCAGCATCCCGCGATTGCTGTCATACAGCGCGCCGCGACCGAGCGGTTCGCCGGGCTCGCGCAGTTCGTCGCCGGTCGAGAACACGGCGACGCGCACGCGCCGGCGCACCGTGACGTCGGTGAAGCCGAATGACGCGAGCAGGCCGAGATCGGACGGCCGCAGGATGCGGCCCGCGGCGAGCGCGCAGGCGCCGCGCGCGAGATCCTCGCCGGCCTTGCGGCAGTTCGCGCTGCGCGCGACGTCGTGCGCGGCGAAGCGGATCGTGTCGCCGTCGACACGCACGCGTTCCTGCGGAATCACCGTATCGCATCCGGCCGGCATCGGCGCGCCCGTCATGATGCGCACGCATGAACCGGCCGCCACGGCGCCGTCGAACGGATGGCCCGCGAACGCGGTGCCGGCGACCGTCAGCGCGACGTCCCCCTGCGGCGCCGCGTGCGCGCCGGCGCTGCCGTCGAACGCATAACCGTCCATCGCCGAGTTGTCGTACGCGGGAATGTCGAACGGTGCGTTCACGTCGGCCGCAAGCACGCGGTCGAGCGCGTCGCGCAGCGTCACCGTGTCGCACGCGTCGACAGGCACCGCGAAGCGGCACGCGAGCGCCTGCGCGTCGGCAAGCGACAGCGGGGCATCGGAATCGGGTGCGGTTCGGGAGGCGGGCGAGGAGTGCGTGATCATCAGTCGGACTGCGCCGCGAGGCGTATCGGGTTCGTGGCCAGTGGCGCGAGGAGGGTGCCTGGGCGCGGGTTTCGCGTGCGGTGGACGCCGGGCGGGAACGGCGCGGGCGCCGTCAGCGACGAGCCAGCGCGGCGAGTTCCTGCCAGGAGTTGGCATTGTAAAACGCACGCTCGTCGCGAAACTCGACTTCGACCGTCTTGTGGCGTGCGTACCACGCACGCACCTTGCGGTCGCCGGCTGCAAGCCGCGCGGCGAGATCGTCGGCCAGCGCCGTGCGCAGCAGCGCGAACGTCGGCTGTGGCGAGCGCGCCTGCTGCGCATCGACAGTGACCGCCATCGCGATGTCGGCCTGCTGCGCGTCGAGCGCCGCATGCAGCCGCGCGACCAGGTCGGCGGGCAGAAACGGCGTATCGCACGGCGAACACGCGACGAGCGGCGCGCGCGCGGCCCGCATGCCGGCGAGCAGGCCCGCGAGCGGGCCGGGGAAATCGGGTGTTTCGTCCGCGACGACGCGCGCGTCGAACGGCGTACCGAGCTCCGCATAACGATCGGCGTGGCGATTCGCGCTGATCAGCGTCTCGTCGACCTGCGGCGAGAGCCGGCGCAGCACGTGCAGCGCGAGCGGCGTACCGTCGAGCAGTTGCAGGCCCTTGTCGACGCCGTCCATGCGCGTGGCGCGCCCGCCTGCGAGCAGCAGGCCGGCGATCGAGGGAGAGGCGGAAACGGGCATCGTGCGAAGGCGGAAAGGGCGGCGTGCGTCAGCCGCCGATATACGACATTTCGACGCGCTTGCCGGCGCCGTCGGGCGCGGGTTCGGCCGACGCGCTGCCGCGCAGTTGCGAATAGCGGTCGGTGCGCGCCTGCCAGATGCGGGCGATCGCGGTCGCGATCTCGGCATCGCTTGCGCCGCCGCGCACGAGCGCGCGCAGGTCGTGGCCCGTCGACGCGAACAGGCACAGGTACAGCTTGCCTTCAGTCGACAGCCGCGCGCGCGTACAGTCGCCGCAGAAGGCCTGCGTGACGCTCGAGATCACGCCGATCTCGCCGCTGCCGTCCGCATAACCCCAGCGTTGCGCGGTTTCGGCCGCCGTGTGCGCGTCGAGCGGCACGAGCGGGAAATGTTCGGCGATCCGCGCAACGACGTCCGCCGACGGCAGTACCTCGGTCATGTTCCAGCCGTTCGACGTGCCGACGTCCATGTATTCGATGAAGCGCAGGATCACGCCGGTGCCGCGGAAACGCTCGGCCATCGGCAGGATCTCGCCGTCGTTGGTACCGCGCTTCACGACCATGTTGACCTTGACCGGCGCGAGGCCGACGGCCTGGGCCGCGAAAATGCCGTCGAGCACGTCGGCGCTCGCGAACTCGGCGTCGTTCATGCGCTTGAACAGCGTATCGTCGAGCGCGTCGAGGCTGACCGTCACGCGTGTGAGCCCGGCGTCCTTCAGCGCGCGCGCCTTGCGCGCGAGCAGCGAGCCGTTGGTCGTCAGCGTCAGGTCGAGCGGGCGGCCGTCATGCGTTGTCAGGCGCGCGAGGCGCTCGATCAGGAATTCGAGATTCTTGCGCAGCAGCGGCTCGCCGCCCGTGATGCGGATTTTCTCGACGCCGTGTGCGACAAAGAGTCGCGCCACGCGTTCGATTTCCTCGTGCGTGAGCAGCGCGCTGTGCGGCAGGAACGGGTAGTCCTTGTCGAAGACCGCGCGCGGCATGCAGTACACGCAGCGGAAATTGCAGCGGTCCGTCACCGAAATGCGCAGGTCGCGCAGCGGCCTGGCGAACGTGTCGGCCAGCGTGCCGTCGGGGGCATGCGCGACGCCGGAGACGTCCGGCACCCCGCTGACGTCGGCGAGAGGAATGATGCGTCGGGACATGTTGAAAGAAGTGCGAGCCAGACTTGTATTTTAGCCGCAAGCGGCCGCCCGGTCCGGTGGGCGGAAACCCGCAGCATGGACGTGAAAAAGCCCGCCGGAGGCGGGCTTTTCCTGGTCGGGCGATGCGCCGGTCAGTGGTGCGTCGTTTCGACCTGCTGCATCGGGGCCGTATCGACCGGCGGCAGCGCCTTGCGTTCGCGCGGCACGCGCGCCGGACGCGGGAGGCGCGATGCGGCTTCCTGGGCAGCGGCGAACTTGTCGGCGTCCGTGTTCACCCAGACGAGACCGGCCTGCTCCAGCACGACATCCAGGCTCGCCGAAGCGGGCGCGGCTGCCGGTTGCGCGGGGGCAGGAGTCGGTGCAGGTGCTGCAACGGCCTCGACCGGTGCCGCTTCGACATGCGCCGGCTCGACAGCCACCGGAGCGGCTTCGGTCGTCACGACCGGTGCGGCCGGCTCGACGGGCGCGGACTGCGGCGCCTCGACAGCGGCCGGCGCCGCTGCCGGTACCGCAGGCACTTCGAACGCGTCGGTCGGCGAAACCGCGACCGGAGCCGGACCGGCTTCCATGTCGACGGCCGGTGCGACCGGTGCCGGTTCTGCTGCTGCCTCGACGGCGACCGCGGGCTCGACCGGAGCGGCCGGAGCCGCTTCGACGCGTGCCGGTGCCGGCTGAGCTTCGACAGCGGCCGGCGCAGCATGCTGCTCGACCGCTGCTTCGACGACGACGGCGCCTGCCACGGCCGCGACGACTGCCGGTGCGGCCGTGTGGGCCGGTTCGGCAGCGGCCGGTGCTTCCGGCGTCACGGTTTGCGCTGAGGCTTCGCCATTCGGGCCTTGCTCGGCCTGGTCGACGACTGCGCCGTCTTCGTCGCGCTCGCGACGACCGCCGCGACGGCCGCGACGGCGGCGGCGACGTTCCTCGCCGTCACGCGCGCCGGCTTCCGCATCGGCTGCCAGCTCTGCGCCTGGCAGGGCTTCTGCAACGGCCCTGTCGGTTTCCGGTTCCGGATGGTTTTCGCCACGGGTGACGGTCTCGAGCGTGGCCGCATGCTGGGTCGGCTTGCGGCGTTCGCCGCGCTCGCGACGCTCGCCGCGTTCCTGGCGCTCGCCACGACCTGCTGCGTCGACGCCTTCCGGCTGCTCGGCACGCTCGCGCGGTTCGCGGTTCTCGCGCGGTTCACGCGGCTCACGGCTTTCACGCGGCTCGCGCGGTTCGCGACCTTCGCGCTGGCCACGGCCCTCGCGACCTTCGCGGCCCTCACGACCTTCGCGGATTTCGCGACCTTCACGCGGCTCGCGACCCTCGCGCGGCTCACGGCCTTCACGCGGTTCGCGCGCTTCCTTGCCTTCGCGCTCCAGGCGTTGCGGCTGACCACGGCCTGCTGCTGCCTGGTCGCGCCCGCCTTGCGCCTGCTGGGCGCCGCCGCGACGGTTGCGGTTGCGATCGCCGCCGCGCTGCTCGGTCTTCTCGGTACGCTCGCGAGCCGGGCGGGCCGCCGGTTCCTTCGCCGGTGCCGGAGCAACCGGTGCGGGCGCCGGAGTCGGCGACATGCCGAACAGGCCCTTCAGCCAGCCGATGAAACCGCCGCTTGCCGCGGCGACAGGTGCTGGGGCCGGAACGGGCTCGACCGGGCGCTGCGGCGCCGGGCTCGGGGCCGGGCGCTCGGGCGTGATGCCTTTGACCGCGGCTTCCTGCTTCGGCTTCACTTCTGCCGTGCGCTTGCTGTAGCCGGTTTCCGACTCGAGTTCGCGGGCAGCTTCCTCGGCCATCTTCCAGGACGCGCGCGGATCGTCGAGGCGCGCGTCGTCGTGGCGCAGGCGCTCGAGCTTGTAGTGCGGCGTATCGAGGTGCTTGTTCGGGATCAGCACGATGCCGACCTTGAAGCGCGACTCGATCTTGTTGATTTCCTGACGCTTTTCGTTGAGCAGGAAGGCGGTCACCTCGACCGGCACCTGGCAGTGGATCGCCGCGGTGTTCTCCTTCATCGCTTCTTCCTGAATGATCCGCAGGACCTGCAGCGCGGACGATTCGGTATCGCGGATGTGGCCGGTGCCGTTACAGCGCGGGCAGGTCACGTGGCTGCCTTCCGACAGGGCCGGACGCAGGCGCTGGCGCGACAGCTCCATCAGGCCGAAGCGGGAGATCTTGCCCATCTGCACGCGTGCACGGTCATGCTTGAGCGCGTCTTTCAGGCGCTGCTCGACTTCGCGCTGGCTCTTCGCCGATTCCATGTCGATGAAATCGATCACGATCAGGCCGCCGAGGTCGCGCAGGCGGAGCTGGCGGGCGACTTCGTCGGCCGCTTCGAGGTTCGTGCGGGTCGCCGTTTCCTCGATGTCCGCGCCCTTGGTCGCGCGCGCCGAGTTCACGTCGATCGCGACGAGCGCTTCGGTATGGTCGATCACGATCGCGCCGCCGGACGGCAGCGGCACCGTGCGCGAGTAGGCCGTTTCGATCTGGTGCTCGATCTGGAAGCGGGAGAACAGCGGCACGTCGTCGTGGTAGCGCTTCACCTTCGACACGTTGTCCGGCATCACGATATCCATGAACGCACGGGCCTGATCGTGGATCTCGGTCGTGTCGATCAGGATTTCGCCGATATCGGGCTGGAAATAGTCCCGGATCGCGCGGATCACGAGGCTCGATTCCAGGTAGATCAGCATCGGCTGGCCGGAGTTGCCGCTTTGCGACGCCGCTTCGATCGCGCGCCACAGTTGCAGCAGGTAGTTCAGGTCCCACTGCAGTTCCTCGGCGCTGCGGCCGATGCCCGCGGTGCGGGCGATCATGCTCATGCCGTCCGGAATCTGCAGTTGCGACATCGTTTCGCGCAGTTCCTGGCGCTCGTCGCCCTCGATCCGGCGCGATACACCGCCGCCGCGCGGATTGTTCGGCATCAGCACCAGGTAGCGGCCGGCGAGCGAGATGAAGGTCGTGAGGGCGGCGCCCTTGTTGCCACGCTCTTCCTTCTCGACCTGGACGATCAGCTCCTGGCCTTCGCGCAGGGCATCCTGGATGCGCGCGGAGCGCATGTCGATGCCTTCCTTGAAGTACTGGCGGGCGACTTCCTTGAACGGCAGGAAGCCGTGGCGATCTTCGCCGTAGTTGACGAAGCACGCTTCGAGCGACGGCTCGATGCGGGTGACGACACCTTTGTAGATATTGCCTTTGCGCTGTTCGCGCCCGGCTGTCTCGATGTCGATGTCGATGAGCTTTTGCCCATCGACGATGGCGACGCGCAGCTCCTCCTGCTGCGTCGCATTGAACAGCATGCGTTTCATGAACGACTCCAGGCGGCTCCGCAGCCGACGCCTCGCGGTTGTCAGTCGCGAGGGCGGGAACGACGGCAGGCCGCACCTTGTTGTGTTGTCACAAGCACGCTGGAGCGGGAACGATGGCGGGGAGAATTGCCTGAAGAGGCGCTTGGGCCCGAAAGACGGGGCCGGCGGCCGTAGGGCACCTGCGAATACGGCTTCAAAGCACGGCGTTCACACACCGCACGCTGCACAAAAGCGCGCTAAGCCTGAGTCCGGGCATTGCCACGGGCGCGCGCAATGCGTCGCGCGCGCCGACGGGCGGCAGATGCTGCGGCTTGGGCCGCAGCGGGGAGTATCGAATCCAGCCCGACTTTCCCGCTTGGGGTGTACTTCCCTGGTTTGACGTCGCCAAGCCCCGCACGCTTCGCGGGGCCAAATCGGGCGCAACGCCGTAATTTTCGCAACCGGCAGCCTGCGGACGCACTTCGCGCCGTCGGGCTGCCGATCAAATTCTTTTCAACCAACTTTCCGTTACCGCGGCGCCTTGCCGACCGAATCCGCCTGTGGGCGCGATCCTTGCCGACGGGCGGCGCCGTGCGTGCAACTTGCTGCATCTCTTTGATTAGGGGCGAGCAGCGGACCCCCGGCGCAAGTAAAATAATGGTTTCCGCTTGCACCTTGCCCGACTCGGTCGGGGCCGGCCGGTCAGGCCACCCTCAACGTCAGGCTGGGCAAAATTATATTCAGTATGAATGAGTTAGGCAAAATATCCCAGAATTCGGTCGCAAGCGGCCAGGTATCGATGATCGAGATCGATGAAAACTCGGCCGGTCAGCGGATCGACAACTTCCTGTTGCGCGTCTGTAAAGGCGTGCCGAAAAGCCATATTTACCGGATCCTCCGCAGCGGCGAAGTGCGCGTGAACAAGGGCCGGATCGATGCGCAGTACCGTCTCGCTCTCGGCGACGTCGTCCGCGTGCCGCCCGTGCGCGTGGCGGCGGCGGACCTCGCGCGCGCCGACACGCCCATCGTGCCGCCCGCGAATTTCGACGTGCTGTACGAGGATGACGCGATGCTCGTCATCGACAAGCCGGCCGGGGTCGCCGTGCACGGCGGCAGCGGCGTCGCGTTCGGCGTGATCGAGCAGATGCGCCAGGCGCACCCGCGCGCGAAATTCCTCGAACTCGTGCACCGGCTCGACCGCGAGACGTCCGGGATCCTGATGCTCGCGAAGAAACGCACGGCGCTCGTGGGCCTGCACGAACAGATCCGCGAGAACCGGATGGACAAACGTTACTTCGCATGCGTCCACGGCGAATGGCAGTCCGACTGGGGGCGCCGCCGCGCGGTAAAGGTGCCGCTGTTCAAGTATTCGACCCCGGAAGGGGAGCGCCGCGTGCGCGTGCAGGACGACGGGCTGCCGTCGCATACGGTATTCAACCTCGTCGACCGCTGGCCCGACTATGCGCTCGTCGAAGCGGAACTCAAAACGGGTCGGACCCATCAGATCCGCGTGCACCTCGCGCATCTCGGCCTGCCGATCGCCGGCGACGCCAAGTATGGCGATTTCACACTGAACAAGGCGCTGGCGCGCGCGAATGCGCAGCCGTCGTTGAAACGGATGTTCCTGCACGCGCACCGGCTGCGGCTCAACCATCCGCTGACCGGCGAGGCGCTGCAGTTCGATGCGCCGCTGCCGGACGAATGCCGGCGCTTCCTCGACCAACTCAGCGCACTGCGCGATACCGCCTGAACCGCATGGCTCGACAGCAATTTGACCTGATCGTCTTCGACTGGGACGGCACGCTGATGGATTCGACTGCGCACATCGCGCACAGCATCCAGGCCGCATGCCGCGATCTCGGCCTGCCCACGCCATCCGACGAGGCGTCGCGCTACGTGATCGGCCTCGGCCTGCGCGATGCGCTGCAGGTTACCGCTCCGACCCTCGATCCGTCCGACTATCCGCGGCTGGCCGAGCGCTACCGTTATCACTATCTGCTCGACGACCAGCGCATCGAGCTGTTCGCCGGCGTGCGCGAGCTGCTCGCCGAGTTGCGCGATACGGGTTACCTGCTCGCCGTGGCGACCGGCAAGGGTCGGGTCGGGCTGAACCGCGTGCTTGACCAGTCGAAGCTGACGAGCCTGTTCGACGCGACGCGCTGCGCGGACGAGACGTTCTCGAAGCCGCATCCGGCGATGCTGCACGAGTTGTCCCGGGAATTGGGGCAGGACCTCGCGCGCACCGTGATGATCGGCGACACGACGCACGACCTGCAGATGGCCGCGAGCGCCGGAGCGGCCGGCGTCGGTGTCGCATACGGCGCGCACACGGCCGACGCGCTGGCTGCGCTCGCGCCGCGCTTCGTCGCGCCGGACGTCGACGCGCTGGCTGCGTGGCTGCGGGAGCACGCATGAGCGCGGCGCCGGACGCCGTGCGCGTGTGCGCATCGGACACGCTGGCCGACGGCGGCGCCGGCGTGCGCGTCGACGCGACGCTGCGCGGCGAGCAGGCCGTCGTGTTCTTCGTGCGCTACGACGGTCGCGCATACGGTTACCTGAATCGCTGCGCACACGTACCGATGGAGCTCGACTGGTCCGAAGGGCAGTTCTTCGAGTCGTCGGGCCTGTACCTGATGTGCGCGACGCACGGCGCGATCTACGCGCCGGATACCGGCAAGTGCGTCGGCGGCCCGTGCCGCGGCGCCCGCCTGCGGCCGGTCGAGGTCGACGAACGCGACACGCCCGACGGGCGTGCGGTATTCTGGGTGCCCGACGCCGACCTGCGTCCCGCCGCTCCCGCCACGACCGACTGACGACAACACCGCATGGCCGACCAACCGAATTCCCCCGATTCCTCCTCCCGTCCCGACAGCCGTGAACCGAACTGGGAGCGCGCGGCGCTCGAGCGGATCGCGCTCGCAGCCGTGAGGGAACAGCGCGCGGCGCGGCGCTGGAAGATTTTCTTCCGCTTCGCGTTCCTGGGCGTGTTCGTGCTGCTCGCGTTCGCGCTGATCGATTTCTCGAGCGATTCGAAATTATCGTCGAGCGGGCGGCATACGGCGCTCGTGACGATCGACGGCGAGATCGCGGCCGGCGTCAATGCGAATGCCGAAGACATCAATACGGCGCTCGGCTCCGCGTTCGACGACGACGGCACGGTCGGCGTCGTGCTGCGGATCAACAGCCCGGGCGGCAGCCCCGTGCAGGCCGGCATGGTCTACGACGAGATCCGGAGGCTGCGCGCGAAGCATCCGGGCAAGCCGCTGTACGTCGTCGTGACCGACATGTGCGCATCGGGCGGCTATTACATCGCGGCCGCGGCCGACAAGATCTTCGTCGACAAGGCGAGCATCGTCGGGTCGATCGGCGTGCTGATGGACGGTTTCGGCTTCACCGGGCTGATGGGCAAGCTCGGTGTCGATCGGCGCCTGCACACGTCGGGCGAAAACAAGGGCTTCTACGATCCGTTCTCGCCGGAGACGCCGAAGATGGACGCGCATGCGCAGGCGCTGCTCGACCAGGTGCACGCGCAGTTCATCAAGGCCGTGAAGGAGGGCCGAGGCAAGCGTCTGCATGAGACGCCCGACATGTTCTCCGGCCTGTTCTGGACCGGCGAGAAGAGCGTCGAACTCGGGCTTGCCGACGGCTACGGCACGACCGACACGGTCGCGCGCGACGTGCTGAAGGCGCCCGATCTCGTCGACTATACGGTGAAGGAAAGTCTGACGAACCGCGTCGCACGCAAGTTCGGCGCCGCCGTCGGCGGCGCCGCGATGAAGGCTCTGACGGCCGGCGGCGCGTCGTTCAGCCTGCGCTGACCGGCGTCCGGCGGGCCATGATGGCCCGCTGGCCGGCCGCGGCTTCAGTTCGCGAGCAGCAGGAAGATCGCAGGACGCTTGTGCAGATTCGGCGCAGGCGCCTTTTTCCAGTCCGCCACGGTGCGGCTCGCGATCGTCTCGGTCGCGAGGGTCAGGTCGGCCGCGACGCAGATCTGCGTCGACGGCGCGCAGGTCGCAATCAGCGTGTCGAGCATCGCGTGATTCCGGTACGGCGTCTCGATGAAGATCTGCGTCTGGCGCGCCTTGCGCGACAGCTGCTCGAGTTCGCGCAGGCGTTTCGCGCGCGCGGCCGCGTCGACCGGCAGGTAGCCGTTGAACGCGAAGCTCTGGCCGTTCAGGCCCGACGCCATCAGCGCGAGCAGGATCGAACTCGGTCCGACGAGCGGCACGACCTTCACGCCGCGCTCGTGCGCGCGGCGTACCAGCAATGCGCCGGGATCGGCGACGGCCGGGCAGCCGGCCTCGGACACGAGGCCGGCGTCCGCGCCAGCCAGCACGGGCGCGAGCAGCCGGTCGATTTCGCCGGCCGGCGTATTGACGTTCAGCTCGCGGATCTCGATTTCCTGGATCGGACGCGTCGTGCCGATCTTCTTCAGAAAGACGCGCGTCGTTTTCGCGTTCTCGCCGATGTAATAGCCAAGCGTGCCGGCGCGTGCCTGCACGGCCGCGGGCAGCACGGCGGCGAGCATCGATTCGTCGCCCTCGCCAAGCGTGTTCGGGACGAGATAAAGCGTGCCGGCCGTCATGCGCGGTCTCCACGGGTGGTTGCAAACAGCGGATATTCGACGGCGCGCAGCATCCGCGTGAGCGCGATCAGCGGCAGGCCGACGAGCGCGGTCGGGTCGTCCGAGTCGATCGCGTCGAGCAGCGCGATGCCGAGCCCTTCGGATTTCGCGCTGCCGGCAACGTCGTACGGCGTTTCCGCGCGCAGGTACGCGTCGAGTTCGGCCTCGGGCAGCGAGCGGAAGCGCACGCGCGTGATGACGTCCTCGACCTGCGCCTCGCCCGTGCGGCTGTCGTACAGGCAGAGTGCGCTGTGGAATTCGACTTCGCGGCCCTGCATCGACACGAGCTGCGCGAGCGCGCGCTCGTGCGTGCCGGGCTTGCCGATCTGGAGCCCGTCGAAGGTCGCGACCTGGTCCGACCCGATCACGAGCACGCCGTCCGGCGCGTCGATCGTCGCGGCGACGGCACGCGCTTTCGCGCCGGCGAGGCGCAAGGCGGTCGCGGCCGGAGTTTCGTCGTCGAGCGGGGTTTCGTCGAGGTCGGGCGACACGACGTCGAACGGCACGCCGAGGCGCTCGAGGAGCGTGCGGCGGTAGCGGGAACTGGAGGCAAGAATCAGCCGCGGCGGGCGGCAAACGGTATCCGGCATGGTCGGTTGGATCGGTGAGTCGTCGGGTGTTGTGCGGACGCAAGCTTAAGTGATTGACCGCAAAAGGTAAAACAGGTATGCTTTCCCGCTTTTCGTCGGCAGGCTTTCCGTGGTGGCGCCTGCCGGGTCTTCGGAAGTAAAGTACGTACCCGTACGTGAGTGAGCGGCGCCAAGCCGGATCCCGCAAGTCAGCCTGTAGGCAGGAGCGCACATGAACACTTCTTCTGGCAAACCTGCGGCGCCGCTTGATCCGCACGCGGTCGACCTGTTCGAGTTCGCCCGCAGCGGGCGACAGGCAGCAGGGGCGGTGCGCCTCTCGCAACTGCCGCGCATGTTAAACGAAGTGCCGGCGGACGCGCCAGATCGCGACACGGTCTTCACGTGGCAGGCGGAAGGGTTCACGCAGAAGGAATTGCAGGACGACGGCGCCGATGGGCAGCAGCCGTATCTGCGCCTCGCGGTGCATGGCCAGGCATGGCTCACGTGCCAGCGCTGCATGACCCCGTACGACCAGACGTTCGGCGTCGACATGGTGTACCGCGTTGTCGCGACCGAAGAAGAAGCTGAAGAATTTCCGCTCGACGACGATGAAGCCGATGTGATCGTGGGCTCACGCCAGTTCGATCTCGTCGACTTGATCGAAGAGGAGTTGCTGCTTTCGTTGCCGCTCGTGCCCAAGCACGAGGTTTGCCCGGCAGTTCACGAAAGCCTCGTGTCGGGTGCGAGCGGTCCTGAGGAAGAGGCGGGCGAAGAGTCCGGCGAAGCCGCGGACGAAGGCAAACGGCCGAATCCGTTCGCAGCGCTGCAAGCGCTGAAGAAGGACGGTGACGGCACCAAGAAACACTAAGCAGTTGTGGCGCGGGAAGGCGTAAGGGCTTTGGGCCAGGGTAGTTAAGCGCCGGATCGGGCTGTGTTAGAATCCGGAAAATTATTTAGGAGTTAGTCATGGCAGTCCAGCAAAACAAGAAGTCGCCGTCGAAGCGCGGCATGCATCGTTCGCACGATTTCCTGACGGCAACGCCGCTGGCAGTCGAGCCGAGCACGGGTGAAGTGCACCTGCGTCACCACGTCAGCCCGAACGGCTACTATCGCGGCAAGAAAGTCGTCAAGACGAAGAACGACTAAGCGTCAAGTCACGCGTTGCGCGCTACGTTCGCCGTTCGCGTGACAACTGGTTCGCTTGACACTTTCCTGGCGCAACAAAAAGGCGGCATTCAACTGCCGCTTTTTTGTGCCTGAAATTCGTCGCATTCCATGACCGTAAAGCTCACAATCGATTGCATGGGAGGCGACCACGGCCCGTCCGTGACCGTTCCCGCGGCAGTCAAGTTCGTCCGCGCGCATCCCGATGCGCACCTGATGCTCGTCGGCATCGAAAGCGCGATCCGCGCTCAGCTCAAGAAGCTGAAAGCCCTCGACGATCCCGCGCTGACCATCGTGCCCGCCACCGAAGTCGTGGCGATGGACGACCCTGTCGAAGTGGCGCTGCGCAAGAAGAAGGATTCTTCGATGCGCGTCGCGCTCAACCACGTCAAGGAAGGCGCGGCGCAGGCCTGCATCTCCGCCGGCAATACCGGCGCGCTGATGGCCGTTTCCCGTTATGTACTCAAGACGCTGCCCGGCATCGAGCGGCCCGCGATCGCGTCCGCGCTGCCGAACCCGACCGGCTACACGATGATGCTGGACCTCGGCGCGAACGTCGACTGCGAGCCGCAGCACCTGCTGCAGTTCGCGGAGATGGGGCACGCACTGGTGGCCGCGCTCGAAGGCAAGGAGCGGCCGACGATCGGCCTGCTGAACATCGGCGAAGAGGTCATCAAGGGCAACGACACGATCAAGCGCGCAGGCGAGCTGCTGCGCGCCAGCACGCTGAATTTCCGCGGCAACGTGGAAGGCAACGACATCTACAAGGGCACCGTCGACGTGATCGTGTGCGACGGCTTCGTCGGCAACGTCGCGCTGAAGACGTCCGAGGGGCTCGCGCAGATGCTGTCCAACATCATCCGCGAGGAGTTCGGCCGTTCGCTGATGTCGAGGGTGATGGCGCTGCTCGCGCTGCCTGTCCTGATGCGTTTCAAGAAGCGCGTCGACCACCGCCAGTACAACGGCGCGGCGCTGCTGGGGCTGAAGAGCCTCGTGATCAAGAGCCACGGTTCGGCCGATGCCTACGCGTTTGAGTGGGCGATCAAACGCGGGTATGATGCGGTCAAAAACGGCGTGCTGGAGCGCCTCGCGCGCGCGATGGCGGACAATTCGGCGTCGCTCGGCGACGGCGAGCACGACGCGGGCGGCGCGGGCCATGCAAGCCCGGCCGCAGGCCCTCACGCCGAACCTTCCGCTGCGCAATCCTCTAAAGCATAAATGGCCCAATCGACTCTCTATTCCCGCGTGCTTGGCACGGGCAGCTATCTGCCGCCCGACCGCGTCACGAACCAGCAGTTGGCCGATCGTCTCGCGAAGGAAGGCATCGAGACGAGCGATGAATGGATCGTTGCGCGCACGGGTATCCATGCGCGCCATTTCGCCGCACCGGACGTCACGACGAGCGATCTCGCGCTCGAGGCGTCGCGTCGTGCGATCGAAATGGCCGGTATCGATCCGCAGTCGATCGACCTGATCATCGTCGCGACTTCGACCCCCGATTTCGTGTTCCCGAGCACCGCGTGCCTGCTGCAGAACAAGCTCGGCATCAAGAACGGCGGCGCGGCATTCGACGTGCAGGCCGTGTGTTCGGGCTTTGCGTACGCGATGGCGACGGCCGACAGCTTCATCCGCAGCGGCCAGCATCGCACGGCGCTCGTGGTCGGCGCCGAGACGTTCTCGCGCATCCTCGACTTCAAGGACCGCACGACCTGCGTGCTGTTCGGCGACGGCGCGGGCGCGGTGATCCTGTCCGCGTCGGAAGAGCCGGGCGTGCTCGGCAGCGCGCTGCACGCTGACGGCAGCTATTCGCATATCCTCTGCACGCCGGGCAACGTGAATCGTGGCGTGATCGAGGGCAGCGCGTTCCTGTACATGGACGGGCAGGCCGTGTTCAAGCTCGCGGTCAACGTACTCGAGAAGGTTGCGATCGAGGCGCTTGCAAAGGCGAATCTCGCGCCTGAACAAATCGACTGGCTGATTCCGCACCAGGCCAACATCCGCATCATGACCAGCACCTGCCGCAAGCTCGGCCTGCCGCAGGAACGCATGGTCGTGACGGTCGACCAGCACGGCAACACGTCGGCCGCGTCGATCCCGCTGGCGTTCGACACCGCGGTGCGCGACGGCCGCATCCAGCGTGGCCAGCACGTGCTGATCGAAGGTGTCGGCGGCGGCTTTACCTGGGGCGCGTCGGTCTTCCGCTTCTGATCCGCGGCGCGCGACTGCTGCGCGCGGATCCCATCGGCGCGCCGTTCGTGCGCGCCGTCCGAATCGATTCAATTGGGGACGATATGAAATTTGCATTCGTTTTTCCGGGGCAGGGCTCGCAGGCAGTCGGCATGCTCAACGCATTCGCCGATCTGGCCGTCGTGCGCGAGACGCTCCAGGAGGCGTCTGACGCACTCAATCAGGACCTCGGCAAGCTGATCGCCGAAGGCCCGGCCGAAGAGCTGAATCTGACCGCCAACACGCAGCCCGTGATGCTGACCGCCGCTTACGCGTGCTACCGCGCGTGGCAGCAGGCAGGCGGCCCGGCGCCGTCGATCGTCGCCGGTCACAGCCTCGGTGAATACACGGCGCTCGTCGCGGCGGGCGCGCTCGCGTTCAAGGACGCGGTGCCGCTCGTGCGCTTCCGCGCGCAGGCGATGCAGGCGGCCGTGCCGGTCGGTCAGGGCGGCATGGCCGCGATCCTGGGCCTCGACGACGACACGGTGCGCGCGGTGTGCGCCGAAGCCGCGGAAGCGGGCGTCGTCGAAGCGGTGAACTTCAATGCGCCCGCGCAGGTCGTGATCGCAGGCAACAAGGCCGCCGTCGAGAAGGCGTGCGAGATCGCGAAGGCGAAGGGCGCGAAGCGCGCGCTACCGCTGCCCGTGTCGGCACCGTTCCATTCGTCGCTGCTCAAGCCGGCATCGGACCAGTTGCGCGACTATCTCGCGAACGTCGACGTGAAGGCGCCGCAGATTCCGGTCGTCAACAATATCGACGTCGCCGTGGTCAGCGATCCGGCCGCGATCAAGGCCGCGCTGGTGCGTCAGGCGGCAGGCCCGGTGCGCTGGGTCGAGTGCGTGCGGCACATCGCCGGCACGGGCGTCACGCACGTGATCGAATGCGGTCCGGGCAAGGTGCTCGCCGGCCTGACGAAGCGCATCGACGGCAACCTGACGGGTGCGTCGGTGTTCGATCCGGCGTCGCTCGACGAAGCGCTCAAGCTGGTGACCGCCTGACGCGGCGCCTTTTCTCAAGAGACGGATATTCGATTCATGGAAAAGACTCTCGATAAACAGGTTGCGATCGTGACCGGCGCGTCGCGCGGCATCGGCCGGTCGATCGCGCTCGAACTCGCGCGCCTGGGCGCGACGGTGATCGGCACCGCAACGAGCGAATCGGGCGCAGCCGCGATCACCGCGGCGTTCGCGGAAGCGGGCGTCACGGGCCGCGGCGCGGTGCTGAACGTCAACGACGCGGCGGCCGCCGAGACGCTGATCGACGCGACCGTGAAGGAATTCGGCGCGCTGAACGTGCTCGTCAACAACGCGGGCATCACGCAGGACCAGCTCGCGATGCGGATGAAGGACGAGGACTGGGACGCGGTGATCGACACCAACCTGAAGTCGGTGTTCCGCCTGTCGCGCGCGGTGCTGCGCCCGATGATGAAGGCGCGCGGCGGCCGTATCATCAACATCACGTCGGTGGTCGGTTCGGCCGGCAACCCGGGGCAGGTCAACTATGCTGCCGCGAAGGCCGGCGTCGCGGGCATGACGCGTGCGCTCGCGCGCGAAATCGGCAGCCGCGGCATCACCGTGAACTGCGTCGCGCCGGGCTTCATCGACACCGACATGACGAAGACGCTGCCGGAAGAACAGCAGGCCGCGCTCAAGACCCAGATTCCGCTCGGCCGCCTCGGCAGCCCGGAGGACATCGCCCATGCCGTCGCGTTCCTCGCATCGCCGCAGGCCGGTTACATCACCGGCACGACGCTGCACGTGAACGGCGGCATGTACATGTCGTAACGATTTTCGTTTACTATCCGCGCCGTATCCCGTTTTTCAGGCGGATCGGCGCTTGATCGGCCATCAAGCCAACGCGCGTTTTGGCGTCAGCAAACCTGATAAAATGCGCGCACTTGTAAATCTGAACTTTCCCTCGGAGGGGTAATGGACAACATCGAACAACGTGTCAAGAAGATCGTCGCTGAACAACTGGGCGTCGCGGAAGCCGAGATCAAGAACGAAGCTTCGTTCGTGAACGATCTGGGCGCCGACTCGCTCGACACGGTCGAACTGGTGATGGCTCTCGAAGACGAGTTCGGCATGGAAATCCCGGACGAAGAAGCAGAGAAGATCACGACCGTTCAGCAAGCGATCGACTACGCTCGCGCAAACGTCAAGGCGTAAGCGCCTTTCGCGCTTGTTCGCCACGTCGCCGCGATCTTCGCGATTGACGCGCCATCCTGCCGGCTTCGCGCCGGACGGACTAACAGCCACAGGGCTCGCAGGGCTGGTTCCTGTGGCCACTGTGGCTTTTGTTTTTGTCATCCAATAATGGAAAAGAGGTTACCGTGAGCCGCCGTCGTGTTGTTGTTACAGGCCTGGGGCTGATTTCGCCTGTTGGCAATAATGTTGCCGACGGTTGGGCCAATCTCGTCGCCGGCAAGTCCGGTATCGCCACCGTCACGAAGTTCGATCCGTCGAACCTCGCCGTGCATTTCGCGGGCGAGGTGAAGGGTTTCAGCGCCGATGAGTACATCCCGGCGAAGGAAGCCCGCAGCATGGATACCTTCATCCATTACGGCATCGCTGCCGGCGTGCAGGCGCTCAAGGACAGTGGTCTGGAAGTGACCGACGCCAATGCGGAACGTATCGGCGTGCTGGTCGGTTCCGGCATCGGCGGCCTGCCGATGATCGAAGATACGCACCAGACCTACGTCGATCGCGGCCCGCGCCGGATTTCGCCGTTCTTCGTGCCGGGTTCGATCATCAACATGATCTCGGGCCACCTGAGCATCATGTTCGGCCTGAAGGGCCCGAACCTCGCAACCGTGACGGCCTGCACGACCGGCCTGCACAGCATCGGTCTCGCCGCGCGCCTGATCCAGGCCGGCGACGCGGACGTGATGGTCGCGGGCGGCGCCGAATCGACGGTGTCGCCGCTCGGCATCGGCGGCTTCGCGGCCGCGCGCGCGCTGTCGACCCGCAACGATGATCCGGCGACCGCGTCCCGTCCGTGGGACAAGGATCGTGACGGCTTCGTGCTGGGCGAGGGCGCAGGCGTGATGGTGCTGGAGGAGTACGAGTCGGCGAAGGCGCGTGGCGCGAAGATCTACGCGGAAGTCGCGGGCTTCGGCATGACGGGCGACGCGTACCACATGACCGCGCCGAACATGGACGGTCCGCGCCGCTGCATGGTCGCGGCGCTGCGCGACGCCGGCGTGAACCCGGATGAGGTCCAGTACCTGAACGCGCACGGCACGTCGACCCAGCTGGGCGACAAGAACGAGTCCGACGCGGTGAAGGCGGCCTTCGGCGAGCATGCGTACAAGCTCGTCGTGAACTCGACGAAGTCGATGACAGGCCACCTGCTGGGCGGCGCGGGCGGCCTCGAGTCGGTGTTCACGGTGCTGGCGCTGCACAACAACGTGTCGCCGCCGACCATCAACATCTTCAACCAGGACCCCGAATGCGATCTCGATTACTGCGCGAACACCGCGCGTGACATGAAGATCGACGTGGCCGTGAAGAACAATTTCGGCTTCGGCGGTACCAACGGCACGCTGGTGTTCAAGCGCGTCTGACGCTGAAATCGCTTGACGAGTCCATTCGATGCTCCGGCCGGGCGTCCGCAGCGCTTTGCGTTGCGGGCCTCGGCCGTGTCGTATGTTGTGCTGGCCGCGTTCGTTGCGTCGGCTGCCGCGTCGGCATACCTGTTCTGGACGCCGCGCGCGGGCGCTGCCGCCGGCGCATGCGTGTCGGCCGCGACGGCCGTGCTGCTGGCCGTATGCGCCGCGCGGGCCTGCGCCCGCCGGCTGCCGGCCGAGTTGCGGATCGACGCATTCGGGGAAGTTGCGGCGTTTGGCCGCACCGGGCGGCTGCTGGTCCGCGGCCGTGTGACGGGCCATGCGCACTGGAGCAGCCTGCTGCTCGTGCTGTCGGTCGGGCAGGGCGCCCGGCGGGCCCGGCCGCTGCTGATTCCGGCCGATGCGCTCGACGCCGCGTCGTTCAGCGCGCTGTCCGTGCTGGCGAGAACCGCGGGCGCGGCGGGGCGGGCATGACGGCGGCGCGGTTACCGACCGTAACCAGCGGCCGGTGCGGGAACGCTACAATAGCGCTCCACGTTGCATCCCTAGTTAATGGATTTGTCAGGTGAGTGAAAAAGAAATTGATCAGGTTCTGGTCGAGCGCGTACAGAAGGGCGACAAGGCAGCGTTCGAACTCCTGGTCTCCAAATACCACCGCAAGATCATTCGGCTGATCTCGCGCCTCGTGCGGGATCCCGCCGAGGTCGAGGATGTAGCCCAGGACGCGTTCATCAAGGCGTACCGTGCGTTGCCGCAATTTCGCGGCGAATCTGCGTTCTACACGTGGTTGTACCGGATTGCCGTCAATACGGCGAAGAACTACCTTGCGACGCAAGGTCGCCGCGCACCGACCTCGACCGAGGCCGATGCGGAGGAAGCGGAAACTTTCTCCGACGCAGACCAACTAAGGGATATCAACACGCCTGAGTCGATGTTGATGAGCAAGCAGATTGCCGAGACGGTCAACGCTGCAATGGCCGCCTTGCCCGAAGAGTTGCGCCAGGCGATTACGCTGCGCGAGATCGAGGGCCTGAGCTACGAAGAGATTGCGGAAATGATGGGCTGTCCGATCGGGACGGTCCGGTCGCGGATTTTCCGTGCTCGCGAGGCAATCGCTGCCAAATTGCGTCCGCTGCTCGATACGCCCGAAGGCAAGCGCTGGTAAGCGCGATGGGCGGAACGACGCGGGTCGGGGTCTAGTAACGGATAGAGTCGTGAAGTCACGACGGGGTGTGCAAGATGGGGAGCATCATGGGGTCGGTCAATACGCAGTCGCAGGCGTGCTCACGCGGCGAGCGCCTTTCCGCGCTGGTCGACGGCGAAATGTTCGATGGCCCGGATCACGGGCAGTTTCTGGCTGAGCTCGACCGCGCGGATCGCGCTGCGTGGGCCCATTACCACCTGATTGGCGATGCGCTGCGCTCGGACGAACTCGCGTTGTCGCCCGCGCTGAGCGTCGCGTTCACCGCGCGCATGTCGGCCGCGCTCGAGAGCGAGCCGCACCTGCTCGCGCCGGCGGCTGCGCCGGTCGCGCGCAAGCTGCTGTCGCTGCGCCGGCGCGTCGTGCCCGCGTTGGCGGGGCCCGCCGCGGCGCCCACGCTGACGTGGATCGTCGTTCCGCAACTGCAGACGGCCGGCACGTCGGGCGCCGTCCAGGTCGCGTCGGTCGGTGCGCCGCAAAGCGGCAACCTGCAGCGCGTGACGGTCGCGCAGGCGTCGGCCCAGCCGGGGCTGCAGGACGTCAACATCATTCGCGACGCCAGTCTCGACCAATACCTTGAAGCGCACCAGCAATTCGCGCAGCAGCCCGTCGTCACGGGTTCGATGCCGCTGATCCGCGCTGCCGTGACCACCACGCCAGGCCAATAAACCCGATGCGGACATTGCAGTTGAATCACGCCATCTCCGGATGGAAGCGGCTGCCGGCCCTCCTGCTTTGCGCAGCCGCCCTGTTGTCCGTTCAATCCCTTCCTGCCAGCGCCCAGCAACCGGACGATCCCGTCGCGACCCGCAAGGGTGCCGCCGACTGGCTCGACCGCGTCCAGCAGGCGGCGCAGCAGCAGAGCTACGAGGGCACGTTCGTCTACCAGCGCGGCGGGTATGTCCAGTCGTCGCGCATCGCGCACGTCGCGTCCCGCGACGGCGAGTTCGAGCGGATCGAGACGCTCGACGGCAAGCCGCGCAAGCTGCTGCGGCATAACGACGAGCTGTACACGTTCGTGCCGGAGCGCAAGCTGTGCGTGGTCGAGCGCCGTCAGACGCGCGATTCGTTCCCCGCGCTGCTCGGCGCGAGCGGCGAACACGTGATGTCCGTCTACGATGCGAAGTTGCTCGGCAAGGACCGCGTGGCCGGGATCGACGCGCAGGTCGTCGAGCTCGTACCGAAGGATGCCTACCGCTTCACGTACAAGCTTTGGGCCGATGCGCGCACGGGGCTGCTGCTGCGTTCGCAGACGCTGGATGCGAACGATCACGTGCTCGAACAGATTGCGTTCTCGCAATTGCAGACGGGCGGTGCGAGCGGCGACAAGGCCGCGATCGCGGCCGGCATGCGCAACCTGAGCGGCTGGACCGTCGTGCGCCCGCCGGTCGCGACGGTCGACATGGAAGCGCAGGGCTGGCAGCTTGCGCCGAGCGTCGCCGGTTTCAAGAAGATCCGCGAAGTGCGCCGGCCGATGGCTGCGCGCGATGCGGGCGATCCGCCGATTCCGGTCGATCAGGCCGTCTTCACCGACGGTCTGGCGACGATCTCCGTTTTCATCGAGCCGGCCGAGAAGAACACGCGCAAGGAAGGCGCGGGCAGCACCGGTGCGACGCACGTTCTCGTGAAGCGTCGCGGCGACTACTGGATCACCGTGCTCGGCGAAGTGCCGCCGGCTACGTTGCAGCAGTTCGCGTCTGCCATAGAATACAAGGCTTCCAAGTAACGCTACGGCTTCCGACATGATGAAACACACGTTGCGCAAATGGCTCGCGGCGGCGGCGTTGTCTGCCTGCCTGCCGCTCGTGCCGCATACCGCGATCGCGGTGACGGCTCCCGCTGCCAGCCTGCCCGACTTCGCCGATCTGGTCGAAAGGGTCGGGCCGGCCGTCGTGAACATCAGGACCACCGCCAACGTGCCGACGAGCAGCGGCCCGCGCGGGATGCTCCCGCCGGGCTTCGACAACGGCGACATGTCGGAATTCTTCCGGCGCTTCTTCGGCATTCCGCTGCCGCAGGCGCCCGGCAACGGCAACCCGAAGAATGCGCCGGCACCGGACAATCCGCCCGACACCGAGCAGAATCGCGGCGTCGGCTCGGGCTTCATCGTGTCGGCCGACGGTTACGTGATGACCAATGCGCACGTCGTCGACGACGCGGACACCATTTACGTGACGCTGACCGACAAGCGCGAATTCAAGGCGAAGCTGATCGGCGTCGACGATCGCACGGACGTCGCGGTCGTCAAGATCCAGGCGTCGAACCTGCCTGTCGTCGCGATCGGCGACTCGAACAAGGTGCGCGTCGGCGAGTGGGTCGTCGCGATCGGTTCGCCGTTCGGTCTCGACAACACGGTGACGGCCGGCATCGTCAGCTCGAAGAGCCGCAACACGGGCGACTATCTGCCGTTCATCCAGACCGACGTCGCCGTGAACCCCGGCAACTCGGGCGGCCCGTTGATCAACATGCAGGGTGAGGTGATCGGCATCAACTCGCAGATCTACAGCCGTACCGGCGGCTTCATGGGCATCTCGTTCGCGATTCCGATCGACGAGGCGATGCGCGTGGCCGATCAGCTGAAGGCGACGGGCAAGGTCACGCGCGGCCGGATCGCGGTGGCGATCGGCGAGGTGACGAAGGACGTGGCCGACTCGATCGGGTTGCCGAAGGCCGAAGGCGCGCTCGTCAGCAGCGTCGAGCCGGGCGGCCCGGCCGACAAGGCAGGCATCCAGCCGGGCGACATTATCCTGAAGTTCAACGGCCGTCCGGTCGACGCGGCGTCGGACCTGCCGCGCATGGTCGGCGACACGAAGCCCGGCACGAAGGCGACCGTCAGCGTGTGGCGCAAGGGTCAGGCGCGCGATTTGCCGATCACGATCGCGGAGACGCCGGTCGAGTCGACGGCCAAGGCCGAACAGCGCAAGAACGCGCCGCAGAAGCCGCGCCAGACCAATTCGCTCGGTCTGACGGTCAGCGACCTGACGGCGGATCAGTTGAAGACGCTGAAGTTGAAGAGCGGTGTGCAGATCGACGGCGTCGACGGCCCGGCTGCCCGTGCGGGCCTGCAGCGCGGCGACATCGTGCTGCGCGTCGGCGATACCGACATCACGAGCGCGAAGCAGTTCGCCGAAGTGACCGCGCAGCTCGATCCGCAAAAGGCGGTCGCGGTGCTGGTGCGGCGCGGCGACAATACGCAGTTCGTGCCGGTGCGGCCGCGCCAGAAGTAACGCGCCGATGTTCACGCTCTACGGCCGCGGCTGGTGTCACCTGTGCGACGACATGCGCGACGCACTGGCGCCGGTGGCGGCCGAATTTGGCGTCGCGGTCGACTATGTCGACATCGACACCGATGCGGCGCTCGTCGCCCGCTACGACGAGGACGTGCCGGTGCTGCTGCTGGACGGCGCGGAAGTGTGCCGCCACCGGTTCGACGACGCGAGGGTGCGCGACGCGCTCATGGCCCGGCGCTGAGCCTGGCCGGTCGCCGGCCGGCGTCGCTTCGCACGGGGCTTGGCCCGGCAGGCGCTTCCGGCCGGGCGCCGCGCGGCCCGGCGTCCGAAATACCGCCCGGCGAAGGCCTTTTCGGCTAAAATAAGCCGTTTTTTCACCGACTTACACAAGGCGTGCTCCGCAGTCGTCGAGCGCGCCTTTTTCGCTTGATCGGCACTGAATGGATCATATTCGCAATTTCTCGATCATCGCGCACATCGACCATGGCAAGTCGACGCTCGCGGATCGCATCATCCAGGTCTGCGGCGGCCTCGCCGACCGTGAAATGGAAGCGCAGGTGCTCGACTCGATGGATATCGAGCGCGAGCGCGGCATCACGATCAAGGCGCAGACGGCCGCGCTGTCCTATCGCGCGCGCGACGGCAAGGTCTACAACCTGAACCTGATCGACACGCCGGGACACGTCGACTTCTCGTACGAAGTCAGCCGTTCGCTGTCCGCGTGCGAAGGCGCGCTGCTGGTCGTCGACGCGAGCCAGGGCGTCGAGGCGCAGACGGTCGCGAACTGCTACACGGCGATCGAGCTCGGCGTCGAGGTCGTGCCGGTGCTGAACAAGATCGACCTGCCGGCCGCGAACCCCGAGAACGCAATCGAGGAGATCGAGGACGTGATCGGCATCGACGCGACCGACGCGACGCGCTGCAGCGCGAAGACGGGCCTCGGCGTCGAGGATGTGCTCGAAGCGCTGATCGCGAAGGTGCCGCCGCCGAAGGGCGATCCGGACGCGCCGCTGCAGGCGCTCATCATCGATTCGTGGTTCGACAACTACGTCGGCGTCGTGATGCTGGTGCGCATCGTCAACGGCACGCTGCGCCCGAAGGACAAGATCAAGATGATGGCGACCGGCGCGCAGTATCCGGTCGAGCACATCGGCGTGTTCACGCCGAAGTCGCGCAATCTCGATTCGCTGTCGGCGGGGCAGGTGGGCTTCATCATCGCCGGTATCAAGGAACTGACGGCCGCGAAGGTCGGCGATACCGTCACGCATGCGGCCAAGCAGGCGGCGCAAGCGCTGCCGGGCTTCAAGGAAGTGAAGCCGCAGGTGTTCGCCGGCCTCTATCCGGTGGAAGCGAACCAGTACGACGCGCTGCGCGAATCGCTCGAGAAGCTGAAGCTCAACGACGCGTCGCTGCAGTACGAGCCGGAAGTGTCGCAGGCGCTCGGCTTCGGGTTCCGGTGCGGCTTTCTGGGTCTCCTGCATATGGAGATCGTGCAGGAGCGGCTGGAGCGCGAATTCGACATGGACCTCATCACCACGGCGCCGACCGTGGTCTACGAGGTCCTGATGAGCGACGGCTCGATCGTGATGGTCGAGAATCCCGCGAAGATGCCGGAGCCGCCGAAGATCGAGGAGATCCGCGAGCCGATCGTCACGGTGAATCTCTACATGCCGCAGGACTACGTCGGCTCGGTGATCACGCTGTGCACGCAGAAGCGCGGCTCGCAGATCAACATGCAGTATCACGGCCGCCAGGTGCAGCTCACCTACGAAATCCCGATGGCCGAGATCGTGCTCGATTTCTTCGACCGCCTGAAGTCGGTGTCGCGCGGCTACGCGTCGATGGACTACGAGTTCAAGGAGTACCGGTCGGCGGACGTCGTGAAGGTCGACATGCTGATCAACGGCGACAAGGTCGACGCGCTGTCGGTGATCGTCCACCGGTCGCAATCGCAGTATCGCGGCCGCGAAGTGGCGGCGAAGATGCGCGAGATCATTCCGCGCCAGATGTACGACGTGGCGATCCAGGCCACGATCGGTGCGCACATCATCGCCCGCGAGAACATCAAGGCGCTGCGCAAGAACGTGCTGGCGAAGTGTTATGGCGGCGACATCACGCGCAAGAAGAAGCTGCTCGAAAAGCAGAAAGCAGGCAAGAAACGCATGAAGCAGGTGGGTTCGGTCGAGATCCCGCAGGAAGCGTTCCTTGCGATCTTGCGCGTCGAAGACAAATAACAGGACTGTTCCTTTTATGAATTTTGCGCTGATTCTTTTTGTGCTCGTCGCCGTGACGGGCGTAGCGTGGGTGCTGGACAAACTGGTGTTCCTGCCGCGGCGCCGCATGGCGGCCGACTCGGCGATCGAGGAGTTCGATCGCCAGCAGTCGCGCATCGACAAGCGTTTCGCGGACGAAAACGCCGTGCAGACGCGTTCGAAGCTGCGCGACGAGAAACTGCGCCAGCCGTGGTGGCTCGAGTACACCGCGAGCTTCTTCCCGGTGATCCTGGCGGTGTTCGTCGTGCGTTCGTTCATCATCGAGCCGTTCAAGATTCCGTCGGGCTCGATGGTGCCGACGCTGCTCGTCGGCGACTTCATCCTCGTCAACAAGTTCGAGTACGGGCTGCGCCTGCCGGTCACGAACACGAAGATCACGCAGGGCAGCCCGCTGTCGCGCGGCGACGTCGTCGTGTTCCGTTATCCGAAGGACGAGTCGGTCGACTACATCAAGCGCGTGATCGGCCTCCCCGGCGACACGGTCGCGTACCAGGACAAGCAGCTCACGATCAACGGCCAGCCGGTGCCCGAAACGCCGCTGCCCGATTTCTTCGACGACGAGCGCCAGAATTACGCGAAGCAGTTCGAGGAGACGATCGGCAACAAGAAGAACGCGATCCTCAACAACCCCTCGGTGCCGCCGTTCGTGATGGGCGCATACGACTATCCGTATCGCGACAATTGCACGTACAACAGCCGCGGCGTGATCTGCAAGGTGCCGCCCGGTCACTACTTCATGATGGGCGACAACCGCGACAACAGCGCGGACAGCCGCTACTGGGGTTTCGTGCCGGACCGGAACATCGTCGGCCGCGCGTTCTTCATCTGGATGAACTTCAGCGACCTGAAGCGCATCGGTTCCTTCAACTGATCGCATTCGATTCACACGGAATACGCGACGCACGGGCCGCGTCGCGTATTGCCGAACTACTTTAAGAACCGGCGGTAACACCGCCTCGTCACGCCTTTTCGTGTCCGGCCGTGCCGTTTCGGCCCGACCGGCGCCCGCGTTATACTCCTGCACATGCCCCTATCCCAGTTGGAAAGCCGGCTGCGCTACGAATTTCGCAATGCGGAATTGTTGCGCCAGGCTTTGACCCATCGCAGTCACAGTGCCACGCACAACGAACGGCTCGAGTTTCTCGGCGACTCCGTTCTGAATTGCGCGGTGGCCGCCCTTTTGTTCCAGCGTTTCAGCAAGCTGGACGAAGGTGACCTGTCGCGCGTACGCGCCAACCTCGTCAAACAGCAGTCGCTGTACGAAATTGCTCAGGCCCTGAATATTTCGGACGGGTTGCGGCTGGGCGAGGGCGAACTGCGCAGTGGCGGTTTCCGCCGCCCGTCGATCCTCGCGGACGCGTTCGAAGCCATCATCGGGGCCGTGTTCCTCGATGGCGGCTTCGAAGCCGCCCAAGGGGTCATCAAGCGCCTCTACATCCCGATTCTCGACCACATCGATCCGCGCACGCTCGGCAAGGACGCGAAGACGCTGCTGCAGGAATACCTGCAGGGGCACAAGATCGCGCTGCCGACCTACACGGTCGTCGCGACGCATGGTGCGGCGCACAATCAGCAATTCGAAGTCGAATGCACGGTGCCGAAGCTGGACGTGAAGGTGTCGGGCTCCGGTGCGAGCCGGCGCGCGGCCGAGCAGGCCGCAGCGAAGAAGGCGCTCGACGAGGTGATGGCGGCCGCACCGATGCTGACCACGAAGCCGAAGCGCTCGAAAAACGCGCGCGGGTCGAAGCATGTCGAACCCGAAATCGTGCCGGGCGTGAAGGGCGTGCAGGAAGCGCTCGACCTGCGCTCGCCGGAGCGGAAGGAACGTGCGGCGGCGCGCGAGGCCAAGGCGGCCGGTGCGGTGCCTGCGGCAACCGCTGCGACCGGCGCCGGCGTAGAGCCGGCTGCGGCGCCGATGGCCGCGATTCGAGCGGCGCATGTCGAGTCGGCTGCCGACAAGGGCGAACGGGCGACGAAGCCGGCGACCGACAAGGTTGCGGAAAAACCCGCGGAAGCCGCGCCGCGCGCAGCCGACAAACCGGCCGGCCACGCGGCCGATCCGGCATCGTCGTCCGCCGACAAGCCTTCCGCCGGCTCCGACCCCGCTTCGCGCGCGACCGTGCGTGCTCGCGATGCCGCGGCGCCCGATTCCGATACGCCGCCGGGCGGTGCGAGCCTTGCTGCCACGCAGGCGCGCGTGGCCGATGCCGACCACTGAATTGCCCATCGATCGCGCCGCGCGCCGCGCGGCCGTTTCCGAACCTGTCTCCCAAACGATATGAACACTCCCGCTCCTACCGGTTTCCGTTGCGGCATGATCGCGATCGTGGGCCGCCCGAACGTCGGCAAGTCGACGTTGATGAACGCACTCGTCGGCCAGAAGATCAGCATCACGTCGCGCAAGGCGCAGACGACCCGCCATCGCATCACCGGCATCAACACGTTCGACGACGCGCAGTTCGTGTTCGTCGACACGCCGGGTTTCCAGACCCGTCACAGCACCGCGCTGAACCGTTCGCTGAACCGCGCGGTCACGTCGACACTGACGTCGGTCGACGTGATCCTGTTCGTGATCGAAGCGGGCCGCTTCGGTCCCGACGACCAGAAGGTGCTCGACCTGATTCCGCCCGGCATGCCGACGCTGCTGATCGCGAACAAGATCGACCGCGTGGCCGACAAGGCGACGCTGTTCCCGTTCATGCAGCAGATGAGCGCGCTGCGCGAATTCACCGAACTCGTGCCGCTGTCGGCGCAGCGGCCGGAAGACATCAAGCGCCTGCTGGAGACGATCAAGCCGTACCTGCCGGAAGGCGAGCCGATCTACGGCGAGGACGAGCTGACCGATCGCAGCTCGCGCTTCCTCGCGGCCGAGATCCTGCGCGAGAAGGTGTTCCGCTGGACCGGCGACGAACTGCCGTACACGAGCACCGTCATCATCGACAAGTTCGAGGAGGAGGGGCGCCTGAAGCGCATCTTCGCGACGATCCTCGTCGAGCGCGATTCGCACAAGGCGATGGTGATCGGCAAGAAGGGCGAAAAGCTCAAGCAGATCAGCACCGAGGCGCGGATGGACATGGAGAAGCTGTTCGACGGCCCCGTGTACCTCGAGACCTTCGTGAAGGTGAAGAGCGGCTGGGCCGACAACGAGGCGGGGCTGCGCGCCTATGGGTACGAATGACGCGCTGACGTCGACTGAAGACGCGGTGACGGCCGGCGCGAACGACGCGCCGCTGCCGGCACCGCCTGAACCGCCGCGCAAGGCGCGGCGCGCGACGTCTCGCACGTCCGATTTCCGCGTCGCCGAGCAGCCGGCGTTCGTGCTGCACAGCTATCCGTACCGGGAAACGAGCCTGATCGTCGACGTGCTGACGCGCGATCATGGCCGGCTCGCGCTCGTCGCGAAGGGCGCGAAGCGCCCGCACTCCGCACTGCGCGGCGTGCTGCAGACATTCCAGCCGCTGCTGCTGTCCTGGTCGGGCAAATCCGAGGTGCGCACGCTGACGGGCGCCGAGTGGGTCGGCGGGATGCTGCCGCTCGTCGGCGACGGGCTGCTGTGCGGCTTCTACGCGAACGAGCTGCTCGTGAAGTTCTGCGCGCGCGAAGATCCCCAGCCGCCGCTGTTCAATCATTACGTGCTGACCCTCACGCGCCTCGCGCACGGCGAACCCGCGGTGCAGGTGCTGCGCTCGTTCGAGCGCGTGCTGCTGCGCGAGACCGGCTACGCGATGGCGCTGAACCGCACGGTCGCGCGCCGTGCGGTCGAACCCGAGCGCCGGTACGTGTTCGATCCCGAGCGCGGCGTGCGCAATGCGGACGACGATGTGCCGTCGCACTGGCCGGTCATCACCGGACAGACGTTGCTCGACATGGAGCAGGACGATTACCATCGAGCCCAGACGGTTGCGCAAAGCAAGACGCTGATGCGCTTCCTGCTGAACACCTATCTCGGCGGTACGCCGCTTGCCACGCGCCAGATCCTGATCGACCTGCAAAACCTATGAGCTTCTTCCTGACAACGCCCACCGCCATCGACCTCGGCGTGAATATCGACCACGTCGCGACGCTGCGCAATGCGCGCGGCACGGCCTATCCCGACCCGATCCGCGCGGCGCTCGCCGCCGAAGAGGCTGGTGCGGACGCGATCACGCTGCACCTGCGCGAGGATCGCCGCCACATCGTCGACGCGGACGTGCGCAAGCTGCGCCCGCTGCTGAAGACGCGCATGAATCTCGAATGCGCGGTGACGGCCGAGATGCTCGACATCGCGTGCGAAGTGCGTCCGCACGACGCGTGCCTCGTGCCCGAGAAGCGCGAGGAACTGACGACCGAAGGCGGCCTCGACGTCGCCGGCCACTTCGAGGCCGTGCGTGCGGCGTGCAAGCAGCTTGCCGACGTGGGCGCGCGCGTGTCGCTGTTCATCGACCCGGACGAAACGCAGATCCGCGCCGCGCACGAAGCGGGCGCGCCGGTGATCGAGCTGCATACGGGCCGCTACGCCGAGGCGCACGACGAAGCCGCGCAGCAGCGCGAATACGAGCGCATCGTCGCGGGCGTGCAGGCCGGCGCGAAGCTCGGCCTGAAGGTCAACGCGGGTCACGGCCTGCATTACACGAACGTGCAGCAGATCGCCGCGATCGATGGCATCGTCGAGCTGAACATCGGCCACGCAATCGTCGCACACGCGATCTTCGCGGGCTGGGACAACGCGGTGCGCGAGATGAAGGCGATCATGGTTGCCGCACGCGTCGCCGCGCTGCATGGCGGCGCGCGTTGAAGATGAAATTCCATCGCGCCGCGGGCGTCGTTTGCAACCCGGCCCCGCTGGGGCGTTCCGGCGCGTACTGACATGGCGATCTACGGTATCGGTACCGACATTGCCCAGGTGAGCCGCGTCGCGGCCGTGCTCGAACGCACGGGCGGCCGGTTTGCCGAGAAGGTGCTGGGCCCCGACGAGCTGCGCGTGTTCCATGCGCGTCGCGCACGTTCCGAGGCGCGCGGCATCGCGTTTCTCGCGACGCGCTTTTCCGCGAAGGAAGCGTTCTCGAAGGCGATCGGGCTCGGCATGCACTGGCCGATGACGTGGCGTGCATTGCAGACCCTCAACCACCCGAGCGGCGAGCCGTACGTGGTCGCGTCGGGCGAACTGGCCGATTGGCTTGCCGCACGCGGCATCACGGCGCGCGTGACGGTCAGCGACGAACGCGACTATGCGGTGTCGTTCGTGATCGCCGAGACGGACGCCGCGCCTGCACCTGTTTCCCGAACCTCCTCCTGACGGAATTTCCGATTCGATGAAAACGACTCCCGGCCCGGTCATGCTCGATGTCGTCGGCACGGCCCTGTCGCGCGACGATGCGCGGCGCCTCGCGCATCCGAACACCGGCGGCGTGATCCTGTTCGCGCGGCACTTCCAGAATCGTGCACAACTGACCGCGCTGACCGACTCGATCCGCGCGGTGCGCGAAGACGTCCTGATCGCCGTCGATCACGAAGGCGGGCGCGTGCAGCGTTTCCGCACCGACGGCTTCACGGTGCTGCCCGCGATGCGCCGCCTCGGCGAGCTGTGGGATCGCGACGTGCTGCTCGCGACGAAGGTCGCGACCGCCGTCGGCTACATCCTGGCCGCCGAGCTGCGCGCGTGCGGGATCGACATGAGCTTCACGCCCGTGCTCGATCTCGACTACGGGCACTCGAAAGTGATCGGCGATCGCGCGTTCCATCGCGACCCGCGCGTCGTCACGCTGCTCGCGAAGAGCCTGAACCACGGGTTGTCGCTTGCTGGCATGGCGAACTGCGGCAAGCATTTTCCGGGGCACGGCTTCGCGGAGGCCGATTCGCACGTCGCGCTGCCGACCGACGATCGCACGCTCGACGCGATCCTCAAGCAGGACGTCGCGCCGTACGACTGGCTCGGCTTGTCGCTGTCCGCGGTGATTCCCGCACACGTGATCTACACGCAGGTCGACCAGCGGCCGGCCGGTTTCTCGCGCGTGTGGCTGCAGGACATCCTGCGCGGCCGGCTCGGCTTCACGGGCGCGATCTTCAGCGACGACCTGTCGATGGAGGCCGCCCGCGAAGGCGGCACGCTCACGCAGGCGGCCGAAGCCGCGCTCGCCGCCGGTTGCGACATGGTGCTCGTCTGCAACCAGCCGGACGCAGCCGAGGTCGTGCTGAACGGGCTGAAGGCGCACGCATCGGCCGAGTCGGTGCGACGTCTCAAGCGGATGCGCGCGCGCGGCAAGGCGCTCAAGTGGGACAAGCTGATCGTGCAGCCCGAGTATCTGCAGGCGCAGGCGCTGTTGAGCAGCGCACTGGCGTAAGCGGGGAAGGGGCTGGCGCGGTACCGCGCCATTCCGGTCGCTGAAACAAAAAGCCGCGCTGTTGCGCGGCTTTTTACATGGGGTGCGGCAGGCGTGAACGGGACTGCGGCGGAAATCGGGCATGCCGGCGCGGCGACCTCATGGAGCAACTAACGATCAAATCCTGCCAGCGCCCGCATGCATCGCCGACCGCTCAGTTCACCTTCATCCGCTGCAGTTTGTTGTACAGCGTCTTGGGGCTGATGCCGAGCAGCGTCGCTGCGCGGTGGCGCGTGCCGCCGACCGCGTCGAGCGTCGCGCGGATCAGCAGATCCTCGACGTCGGCCAGCGGCGTGCCGACCTTGATCTGCACGCTGCTGCCGTTCAGCGCGGCGCCGGCGGCGAAGCTGGTCTCGCCGGCGCGCAGCGTCTCGATGAAGTCGCCCGATGCGTCGTACGCGAAGCGCACGCGCTCCTGCAGCTCACGCACGTTGCCGGGCCATTCGTAGGACACGCATTCGCGCACGAAGCCCGGCGCCGCGCGCTTGTCGGTCGTGTTGCGGCCGGTCGCGCGCGCTTCGCGGTTCAGTTCGTCGATCAGCGCGTCCGCGATCGCGAGTGCGTCGCCGTCGCGCTCGCGCAGCGGCGGCATCGTGACCGATGCCGCATCGAGGCGCAGCCACAGATCCTCGCGCAGCGTGCCGTTCGCGACCGCTTCGCGCGCCGGGCGGCGCGTGGTCGCGATCAGCCGGAAATCGCTCGTGATCGCGCTCGTGCCGCCGATCCGCATGAAGTTCTGCGAATCGAGCGCTTGCAGCAGCGCTTCCTGCAGCACGAGCGGCAGCGCGGTGATCTCGTCGAGGAACAGCGTGCCGCCACCGGCCTGCTCGAACAGGCCCGATTCGCGGCGCTCGGCGCCGTCGAACGCGCCGCGCTCATGGCCGAACAGCACGCTGTCGAGCGATGCGCCGTGCCGGCTGGCCTGCGTGATCGTCCGGCAGTCGAACGACACGAACGGCCCTTTGCGGCGGCGGCTCAGTTCATGCAGCGTGCGTGCGGCCAGCTTCTTGCCGGTGCCGGCTTCGCCCGCGAACAGCACGGCCGTTTCGGTGCGCGCGTTGTGCTCGATCATGTCGTACACGTGCTGCATCGCGTCGCTGCGGCCGACCAGTGCGCCGAAGCGGCCGAGATGGCGCAGCGATGCGCGCAGCGACTGCACTTCGTCGATCAGTTCGTACGGGCGGGGGATTCGCGCGAGCAGGCTGCGCAGGCGCGGAATGTTGATCGGCTTCAGCAGGTAGTCCCAAATACCGTGACGCAGGCCCTCGATTGCGCTTTCGACCGTCGCGTTGCCCGTCAGCACGATGACGGGCAGCGAGCCGTTCGGCTGTTGCTGCGGCAGGTGCTGGAGCAGGTCGAACCCGCTGCCGTCCGGCAGGTTCAGGTCGACGAGGACGACATCGGGAATCGAGCGGCCGAGCGCCGTGCGCGCTTCGGCGAGCGACGTGGCCGTGTCGACCGAGAAGCCGTCTGCGGCGAGCAGCGCGGTGAGGCCGGAGAGACTGTTGGGATCGTCTTCGACAATCAGGGCGTGTGGCATGGTGGACGCGGGTCGAGTCAAGAGAGGCGGGCTGTCGGCCATCGGGAGCCGCAGCCGCATGTCAGATTAAAAACTGATTTTATGCCCCGCCGAACGCGTAACGCGCATTATTTCTCCGGCGCTATAAAACAGTTACCGATGATACAAATTGAATATCTTTACCGGTGGATTTTGTGCTTGATATGGCACTGGTTTGCGGTCGCTGTTGGCGACAGGCAAACAAAAAGCGCCCCGAAGGGCGCTTTGTTCGACGCGGGAATCGCTGGCGATTACGCGCGGCTGCGGTATTCGTTCGTGCGCGTATCGATTTCGATCTTGTCGCCGGTGTTGCAG
Organism: Burkholderia sp. DN3021; assembly: GCF_049805555.1. Lineage (NCBI taxonomy): Bacteria > Pseudomonadati > Pseudomonadota > Betaproteobacteria > Burkholderiales > Burkholderiaceae > Burkholderia > Burkholderia sp. DN3021. The sequence continues at coordinate 118,445 of NZ_JBNCAB010000003.1, forward strand.
AAGAGCGGAACCTGCAGTTCGAAGCCCGTTGCGAGCTTCGCGTTCTTCAGCACCTTGCCCGACGACGTGTCGCCCTTGACGGCCGGCTCGGTGTAGGTGATCTCGCGAACGAGGATCGTCGGCAGTTCGACCGAGATCGCCTTCTCGTTGTAGAACACGACTTCGCATGCCATGCCGTCTTCGAGGTAGTTCAGCGCTTCGCCCATCATTTCGGCTTCGACTTCGAACTGGTTGTAGTCGGCGTCCATGAACACGTACATCGGGTCGGCGAAGTACGAGTACGTCACTTCCTTGCGGTCGAGCACGACGACGTCGAACTTGTCGTCGGCCTTGTAGACCGATTCCTGGCCTGCGTTGGTCAGCAGGTTCTTCATCTTCATCTTGACGACGGCGGCGTTACGGCCCGACTTGTTGTATTCCGTCTTCGAGATGACCCATGCGTCGCTGCCGATCTGCACGACGTTGCCTACGCGGAGTTCCTGTGCGGTCTTCATAAAAAAACTGTCCTGATCAAATCAAATAAATAGGTGCCTGAGCGTTGCGCAACAGCCGAGGTGCCAAGCGGTGCGTTCCGGTGGAAGCCAAAAGCGAGCGCTTGCATGGTCAGCCGTCGGATAACCGCTTATTTTAACTGAGATTTTGCGTATTCGGCCAGCTTTCCGGCGAGATCGCCGACGGCCGCGAGCGTATCGGCCCAGCGGGCCGCGTTGGCGGCCAATGCGGCCCGGTGTTGCAGGAAATCGGCCCAGTCGGGCGTGCCGGCGCCGTTCCACGCATGCCAGAAGCGCTCGAGCGCCGCGCGCGGCGCGTCGGCGAGGCCGGCAGACAGGTGCGCGAGCGCGGCGTCGAGCTTCGGCAGGTGCACATCGTCGGCCTGCGGGTAGATGTGCCACACGAACGGCTTGCGTGCCCACTGCGCACGGACGAACGAATCCTCGCCGCGTACGAAATTGATGTCGGCCACCCACAGCAGCGGGTCGTAGTCGGCCTGCGGAACGAACGCGAGCCCGTGAGCGACCAGGTTGCCGCTGCTCGCATGCGCGCCCGCGCCGAACGACTCGACCCCGAAAAAGCGCGCGACGGCGGGCGACACGCGGCCGGCCGGCACGAGCACGACGATCGGCGACGGGCCGTCGCGCCACTGCGCGAGCAGCGCGTCGACGGCCGGATTCTCGTACGCGAACAGGCTGACGACCGTCGTGCCGGGCGCAGGCGGCGCGCCGCCGGTCGCGCGCTGCCACCAAGCGGCGCGCGCGGCCGCGTCGGTTTCGAACGCGGTGCGGCGCGCATCGAGGTCGTGTTCCTTCAGGACGCCGCCCGTGCCGGCCGACAGGCCCGGGAAGAAGAATGTCTTCAGCAGCGGGTAGCGCGGATGCGGCGACGGCCGCAAATGGAAATCGGCGACCCAGTCCTCGGCGCTCAGGTATTCGAGGTTGATCCACACCGGGCGACGCGCACGGCGTGCCATCGCCGCCAGATACGCACCGGGCAGCTCGCATGCGAATGCCTCGATCACGACGTCGGCGATCTCGAGCGCGTCGCCGGCTTCCGCATGCCAGTGCTCGATCGCGATGCCGTCGACCGACTGCCGTCCCGCGTCGGGATCGACCCCCGGCAGCAGGCGCGCGAACGTGCGCAGGTCGTCGACGAACAGGCGAACCTGCCAGCCGTGCTCGTGTGCGAGCTGGCGCGCGACACGCCAGCACACGCCGATGTCGCCGAAATTGTCGATTACCGTGCAGAAGAGGTCGCAGGCGATCGGTTCGCCCGGCGCGAGCGGCGCAGCGGATTGGGGGGCAGCGGTGGTGCGTGGCATCGAAGCGGGCCGGTGAATGCTCTAAACTGGCGATTCTAATAGACCCGTCCCGCGTTACAAGGCGCCCGGATCACGCATGACAGCCCCAGAAGCCTCCGATACTCCGTTCGAACCGAAGAAGATCCTTGCGCAGTTGCCGCACATGCCGGGTGTCTATCGCTATTACGATACGGCAGGCGCCGTCCTCTACGTCGGCAAGGCGCGCGACCTGAAGAAGCGCGTGTCGAGCTATTTCACGAAGACACAACTGTCGCCGCGCATCGCGATGATGGTCACGCGCATCGCGCGCATCGAGACGACCGTCACGCGCTCGGAAGCCGAGGCGCTGCTGCTCGAGAACAATCTGATCAAGGCGCTCGCGCCGCGCTACAACATCCTGTTTCGCGACGACAAGTCGTATCCGTACCTGAAGCTCACCGCGCACCGTTTTCCGCGGATGGCCTACTACCGCGGCTCGGTCGACAAGCAGAACCAGTATTTCGGGCCGTTCCCGAGTGCGTGGGCCGTGCGCGAGAGCATCCAGATCCTGCAGCGCGTGTTCCAGTTGCGGACCTGCGAGGATTCGGTCTTCAACAACCGCACGCGGCCGTGCCTGCTGCACCAGATCGGACGCTGCACGGCGCCGTGCGTCGGTGCGATTTCCGACGAGGATTACGCGGTCGACGTGTCGAACGCCGCGCGTTTCCTGCTCGGCCGGCAGTCCGAAGTGATGAACGAGCTCGAGCAGAAGATGCACGCGTTCGCCGCCGAGCTCAAATTCGAGCAGGCGGCTGCGGTGCGCAACCAGATGAGCTCGCTTGCAACGGTGCTGCACCAGCAGGCGATCGAGGTCGGCGGCGACAGCGACGTCGACATCCTGGCGGTCGTCGCGCTGGGCGGGCGCGTGTGCGTGAACCTTGCGATGGTGCGCGGCGGCCGCCATCTCGGCGACAAGGCGTATTTCCCGACGCACGTCGAAAGCGCGCTGACGCTCGCCGAGGGCGGTCTCGGCGACGAGGCCGAGGTGGCGGAGGTTGCCGACGCGGCCGACGCGACCAACGGCGTACTGCCCGACCAGCCCGCGGAAGACGGCGGCAGCACGCGCGGCGACGCGGTGGCGTCGGTCGAGGCCGAAGTGCTCGATGCGTTCATCTCTCAGCACTATCTCGGCAACCGCGTGCCGCCGGTGCTTGTCGTGAGTCATGCGCCCGCGAGCCGCGACCTGCTCGAGCTGCTGTCCGAGCAGGCCGGCCACAAGGTGTCGCTGGTGCGGCAGCCGCAGGGGCAGCGGCGTGCGTGGCTGTCGATGGCCGAGCAGAACGCGCGGCTCGCGCTCGCGCGGCTGCTGTCCGAGCAGGGCTCGCAGCAGGCGCGTACGCGCGCGCTCGCGGAGACGCTCGGCTACGAAAGCGACGATCTCGCGACGCTGCGGATCGAATGCTTCGACATCAGCCATACGATGGGCGAGGCGACGCAGGCGTCGTGCGTCGTCTATCACCATCACAAGATGCAGTCGGGCGAGTATCGTCGCTACAACATCACGGGTATCACGCCGGGCGACGATTACGCGGCGATGCGGCAGGTGCTCACGCGCCGCTACGAGAAGATGGTCGAGCAGGCCGCGCAGGCGGCCGCCGCGGACGATGCGGCCGGTATCGACGGCGAGTCGACGCGCCAGGCCGAGGCGTCGAGCCTGCTGCCGAACATCGTGCTGATCGACGGCGGCAAGGGTCAGGTCGAAATCGCGCGCCAGGTGTTCACCGAGCTTGGGCTCGACACGTCGATGCTGGTCGGCGTCGCGAAAGGCGAGGGGCGCAAGGTGGGCCTCGAGACGCTCGTGTTCGCGGACGGCCGCACGCCGCTCGAACTCGGCAAGGAGAGCGCCGCGCTGATGCTCGTCGCGCAGATTCGCGACGAGGCGCACCGCTTCGCGATCACGGGCATGCGCGCGAAGCGGGCGAAGGCGCGCCAGACGTCGCGGCTCGAGGAACTCGAGGGCGTCGGCGCGAAGCGCCGGCAGCGGCTGCTCGCGCGCTTCGGCGGGTTGCGCGGCGTCGTTGCCGCGAGCGTCGAGGAACTCGCGAGCGTCGAGGGCATCTCGCACGCGCTCGCCGAGCAGATCTACAAGCAGCTTCACTGACGCGCCCGTGCGGCCGGCTGCCTTGCCCGCGTTTTCGCGTTCTTGTGGCAGGCCGGTCGACACGGCACAATTGCGAATCCTTTACTGTCCCGGATGCCATGCCGTTCAATTTCCCGATTTTCCTGACGTGGGTACGGATCGTGCTGATTCCGCTCGTCGTCGGCGTGTTCTATCTGCCGGACACGGTGATGGGCGGCGCGCACCGCAATCTCGCGGCGGCGGCGATCTTCATCCTCGCCGCGCTGACCGACTGGTTCGACGGGTTTCTCGCGCGCAAGTGGAACCAAACGTCGTCGTTCGGCGCGTTTCTCGATCCGGTGGCGGACAAGCTGATGGTGACGGCCGCGCTGCTGATCCTCGTGCAGATTTCGCGGGTCGACGCGGCGATCGCGCTCGTGATCGTCGGCCGCGAGATCGCGATCTCGGCGCTGCGCGAGTGGATGGCGCAGATCGGCGCGTCGAAGAGCGTCGCGGTGAACCAGCTCGGCAAGTTCAAGACCGCGTGCCAGATGGTCGCGATCCCGATGCTGCTGTTCTACGGGCCGCTGCCGCTCGGCGTCGCGACGATCGACACGCGCGTATGGGGCGAGTGGCTGATGTATCTCGCGGCGGTGCTGACGATCTGGTCGATGCTGTACTACATGAAGCTTGCGTGGCCGCAGATTCGCGAGCGCGGCGGCGCGTGACCCGCGCCACGCGTTCGGCGGCGCGGGTTTTTGGAAAAAGGGCTGGAAAAGCCCTTGACATACGAATGTGCCTTCGACATAATCTCGCTTCTCCGCTGCACGGCGAAGTAAGTGCGACGGGGAAGCAGTAGTGCAGCAATACGCGGGAGTAGCTCAGTTGGTAGAGCGCAACCTTGCCAAGGTTGAGGTCGCGAGTTCGAGACTCGTCTCCCGCTCCAGATTTTTCTGGCAGCGTGTTGGTCGGCAAAGCGCTGCACATGCAGGACAAATGCGGGAGTAGCTCAGTTGGTAGAGCGCAACCTTGCCAAGGTTGAGGTCGCGAGTTCGAGACTCGTCTCCCGCTCCAGGATTTTTCGGCAGCGTGTTGGTCGGCAAAGCGCTGCACATGCAGGACAATGCGGGAGTAGCTCAGTTGGTAGAGCGCAACCTTGCCAAGGTTGAGGTCGCGAGTTCGAGACTCGTCTCCCGCTCCAAGTAATGGGGAAGCCACGCTTCCCTTTTTATTTGATGGACTTACGGTCCTCGAATAAAAATCTGTCGCTTGCCTTCACGGCATCCGGACAGTCCGCTTTTGGCGCGATAGCAAAGCGGTTATGCAGCGGCCTGCAAAGCCGTTTAGGCCGGTTCGACTCCGGCTCGCGCCTCCAGGTAGTAAAAGAAAAGCCCCGCTTCGGCGGGGCTTTTCTTTTTCCGTCTCGCGTTCGACGGGTTTCGCATCGAGATGGTGTTCGATCATCGGCGGGGCCTGGTCCGTCGATTCACGTCAATCGAATCGGGTGACGCCTTGTCATGGATCGGACATAAGGTCACTTTGTTGCCCCGGTTTGCCGGCGGCTCCGACACCGTCACGCGAGGTTCGCCTTTCGATCAGTTTCGCTCTGCGCTTGCAAATGTGCCTGTCCGATTTAGTATGCGGAAACCACGCCCGGCGCGGGCGCACACTTATGCAGTGAGGAGACCCATGCACCCCCGGACGGCAGCCCCTTACTCCATTGTGGCAGTCGGCATCGTGATCGCCTGCGCGCTGATGGGCCTGTGCGTGCTGCAACTGTTCCAGAGCCGCCACGACGCACTGGAGCGCGCCAGCGAGACCTCGCGCAATCTCGGCCTGATTGCCGAGCGCGACATCGAGCGCAACTTCGAGCTCTACGACCTGTCCTTGCAGGCGTTGATCCATGGCCTGCAGCGGCCCGACGTGATGGCTGCTTCGCCGGCCCTGCGGCACGGCGTGCTGTTCGACAACTCGATGACCGCGCAATTTCTCGGTTCGCAACTGGTGCTCGATGCCGACGGCAACATCATTCTGGATTCGGCCAACGACGTTCCGCGCAAGGGCAATTTCGCCGATCGCAAGTACTTCACCGTTCACCGCGACAATCCAAACGTGGGGCTCTATGTCAGCGATCCGTTCGCGTCGCGCCTGCGCAGCGGCATGCTCAGCATTGCGCTGTCGCGGCGAATCTCGAACCCGGACGGCTCGTTTGCCGGCGTCGCGCTGATTGCGATCAACCTCGAATATTTCCACCAGCTGTTCGCGGGGCTGTCGCTGGGGCGGCATGGGTCGATGTCGCTGATCGGCAAGGATGGCGTCATGGTCATGCGCCAGCCATATGATGTCCGTACCATCGGCCGCGACATCAGCAAGGCGGCAACCTTTCGACGGTTCGGAGCCGCCCCGGAGGGCTCGTTCTCGGAAACGTCGTCGATCGACGGCGTGCGCCGTCTCTACTACTTCAAGCATCTACCGACGCTGCCGCTGATCATCATGGTTGCGGAAGCCGAGCAGGACATCTATGCGGCGTGGCGGCACCGCGCCGTGACGATCGGTGCGCTTGTGGTGACGTTCGGCGCCGCGTTTATTGCGCTGTCCGTCATGCTCGGCGCGCAACTGCGGCGCCGGATGCGTGCGGAGTCCGAGCTGGTGCTGCTAGCGCGCACCGACGGTCTCACCGGCCTGAACAATCGCCGCAGCTTTGGCGAAGTGCTGGACCGGGAATGGCGTCGCGCACGGCGGGCCAGTTCCATTTTCTCGCTGCTGTTCGTCGACGTTGACCGCTTCAAGGCCTACAACGACATCTATGGCCACCAGGCGGGCGACGACGCGTTGACCGCGGTCGCACGCTGCATCGGCGAAAACATCCGCCGGCCGGTAGATACCGCGGCCCGCTACGGCGGGGAGGAATTCGTGGTGTTGCTCCCCGATACCCCGCAGACGGGGGCAGCCCAGATTGCCGAGCGGATTCGCGCGGCAATCGACGAACTGGCACTCGAGCACGCCGGAAGCGAATACGGGCGCGTCACCGCCAGTATCGGACTGGCGAGTTGGGCGCCGGATCAGGAGGGTGAGCCGAGTGCCGTGATCAAGGCGGCCGACGAGGCGCTCTACTATGCAAAGGCAACCGGTCGGAACAAGGTCGCTACCTTCCAGCCCACGGCTTGATGGAAACCGGACTCGTCAGTGACCTATGGTTTGGTGGCTTCGATAACACAAAAGCCCCGCTTGGCCGTTGCGGATGCAACGGCCAAGCGGGCGATCAGCCATCCACCGGCTGCGCCGGCGTTTCGAGCTTCAACTGATAGAACGCCGCATCGAGCCAGCGGCCGAACTTGAATCCCGCCTCCGTGATCGTGCCCGAGTGCACGAATCCCAGTTTCGTATGCAGTGCGATGCTCCCGGCATTGGTCGCGTCGATACAGCCGACCAGCACGTGCACCTGCGCTTCGCGCGCGCGCCGGACCACTTCGCGCAGCAGCAGTTCGCCGAGCCCGCGGCCGCGCTGGTCGCGGTGCACGTAGACGCTGTGTTCCACCGTGTACTTGTACGCGGGGAACGCGCGGAACGTACCCCAGCTCGCGAAGCCAAGCAGCGTGCCCGATGCGTCCACTGCGCCGACGACCGGAAAACCGCCCGCGCGCTTCGTTGCAAACCACGTGACCATCGCTTCCGGCGGACGCGGCCGGTAGTCGTACAGCGCGGTCGAATTCACGATCGCGTCGTTCAGGATCTCGAGGATGGCCGCTGCGTGCTCGGCCTCGCTGCAATCGATCAGGCGCACGTCGTCGCGCTGTTTCGGGGAATTCATAACGGCTCCGGTTGGTTTTGAACGGGTTGCGCACACGGCGCGCGCATCACGCGCTCAGCGCGCCGGCCGCGGCCGCGTCGCAGATCACGACGACATAGCGCGCGGCATGCGACGACGGATTGCTGAAGATCAGCGGCCGATCGAGCCGCATGGCCAGGCAGTCGCCTTCGTGAAGTTCGTGAAGCTCGCTGCCGAACGTGACGTCGACGCGGCCGCTGATGATCCATATCTGCTGATGCAGCGCGCTTTCGCGTCCGCCGCTGTCGTACGCGACGCGCGCGCCGGGCGGGAAATCGACCTCGACGAGCTGGATCGGCGACGGCCAGCCGGGCGGGGACAGGTTGCGCCGCACATAGCCGGACGCCGGATCGCGCCATTCGGCCTGCTGCGCGCGCCGTGCCAGCGGCCGCGCGGGCGTGTCGTCCCGGTCGCCGCCGAACAGCCCGGCCAGCGACACGCCGAGACCTGCCGCGAGCTTGTCGAGCACGACGGCCGTCGGGCTGGCCGACGCGCGTTCGATGAGCGAGATCATCGAACGGCTGACGCCGGAGCGCGCGGCCAGCGCATCGAGCGTGTAGCCTCGAGCAGTACGCAGGTCGCGCACGCGCCGGGCGATGCGCTCGTTGATGCCGGTATCGTCGGCAGCGGTCGTCGCTGATTCTTGCATGATGGATTTATTCTCCAGCAAACTGGAATTCGGTGTCAACGACGCATTGGCAGCGGCCGACCGATGGCGCGTTGGCCTCCGAACGCCTTGCCCGGCAGTCACGCGCAGCGTAATATACGAATCGACTACGTTTCGTTTAATTGGGGATATATGGGCATCATCAAGATTTCCGAGCACATGCACGAACGGCTGCGCTCGACGAGCACGGCGTTGAGCCGGTCGATCAACGCACAGGCCGAACACTGGCTGCGTGTCGGGATGCTGGCGGAACTCAATCCGGCGCTGTCGTACGGCGACATCTGCCGGATGCTGATCGAGGCCGAAGCGCGGGGCGGCGATGTGGCTCCGGCAGAGCCGGTCGCGCATGGCATCGAGCAGGTGGCGTAATGGCGAAGCGCGAAATCCCGATCCGCGGCACCGCAGAAATCGCCAAGTCGCGCGAGGCCGCGAAGCTCGCGTCGCAAGTGCTGACGATGATCGCCGAGCATGTGAAGCCTGGCGTCTCCACCGATGAACTGGACGCGCGCTGCCGCGAATACATCGTCGACGTGCTCGGCGCGATACCGGCGAACATCGGCTACCACGGCTATCCGAAGACCCTGTGCGCGTCGGTCAACCATGTGGTCTGTCACGGCATTCCATCGTCACGCCCGATGCGTGACGGCGACATCGTGAACCTCGACATCGCGGTGATCAAGGATGGCTGGTACGGCGATACGAGCCGCATGTATTTCGTCGGCGAACCGGGCGAACTCGCGCGGCGTCTCGTCGCGGCAACCTACGAAGCGATGCACGCGGGTATCCGCGCGGTGCGTCCGGGCGCGACGCTGGGCGACGTCGGTTACGCGATCCAGCAGGTCGCGCATCGCGAAGGGTTCAGCGTGGTCCGCGAGTACTGCGGGCACGGCATCGGCGACGTCTATCACGACGAGCCGCAGGTGCTTCACTACGGCCGTCCGGGCACCGGCGTGCCGCTGCGGCCGGGGATGATCTTCACGATCGAGCCGATGCTCAACGCGGGCAAGCGCGACACGCGCGTGCTGCCGGACGGCTGGACGGTCGTCACGAAGGACCATTCGCTGTCCGCGCAATGGGAGCACATGGTCGTGGTGACGGAAACGGGCTTCGAGGTGCTGACCGACGATGCGAAGCCGCTGGCATTTACGGCGCTTTCCGGCACGCACGTGGCCTGACGCGTGCCGTGCGCCGCGTCCGGCGGCGCAGCGGCGCGGCGGCGCAAATGAACGGGCCCCGCAGCAGGGCCTGTTTCGTTCGAGGTCGCGCGGCACGATTCACCCGCGACTGCGGTTGCCTGTTGCGTGACGCGAGACCGCGGCTTAACCGCGCGTTTTCTGCCATGCGTGTTCGACGAACACGCGGCACAGCGCTTCCATCCCTTTGCGGTCTTCATCGTCGAAGCGTGCGGCGACCGGGCTGTCGACGTCCCACACGCCGATCAGCGTGCCGTCGCCGGCCACCAGCGGCACGACGATTTCCGATTCCGATGCCGCATCGCACGCGATATGGCCGGGGAAGTCATGCACGTCGCGCACGACCTGCGTCTCGCGCGTCTGCGCGGCCGTGCCGCACACGCCCTTGCCGAGCGCGATTCGCACGCACGCCGGCTTGCCCTGGAACGGCCCGACCACGAGTTCGGCCCCGTCGAAGAAGTAGAAGCCGGCCCAGTTGAGGCGGTCGAGCGAGTGGTAGACGAGCGCGGAGAAATTCGCCGCGTTCGCGGTCAGGTCGCGTTCGGACTCGACGAGCGCGCGTGCCTGCTCGACGAGCGTCGCATATTGATCGGCCTTGGAGGCGGTGGGGTCGTTGGACAGCGTGAACATGGCGGGAAAGCGATAGGGGTTGTGAACATGCGCGATGCGCAAAATGCGCGATGCGCGTCCCGCAGTCTACGGCACGCGCGTGCGGTCTGCAGCGTGCGGTTGCGTGTGACGCGGCGCGCTCAATCGGGCTCGAGCCCGGCAAACCGCTCCGCCAGAAAATCGAGCAGCGCCCGCACCGCGGGCAGCAGCCCGCGCCGCGACGCGAATACTGCGTGCACGATCTCGCGGCGCGGCGCCCAGTCCGGCAGCACGGTCGCCAGTTCGCCGCGCGCGACCTCGTCGCGCACCATCATCGTCGGCAATTGCACGACACCGACGCCCGCGACCGCCGCCGCGCGCAGCGCGAGCATGCCGCCCGTCACGAAGCGCGGCTGGTGATGGATTTCGGCCTGAGCGCCGTCGGGCCCGCGCAGCCGCCACACGTGCGCGGACTGCGGCACGCCGTGATCGAGGCTCGGCAGACGCGCGAGATCGGCGGGAACGGCCGGCACGCCATGTTCGCGCAGCAGCGCGGGGCTCGCGACGAGGCACTGGCCGCGCTCGGCCAGCACGCGCAGCGCGAGATCGCTGTCCTCGAGCGGCGGCGGGCGCACGCGGATCGCGACGTCGATCCCTTCGCCGACCACGTCGACGCGCCGGTTGGTCGCTTCCAGGTGGATCTCGACGCGCGGGCACTCGGCCATGAACGCGGCGATCATCGTGCCGACCAGGGAATCGAGCAGCACGATCGGGCAGCTGACGCGCACGATGCCGCGCGGCTCCTCGTGCAGCAGCGCGATCGCCTCGTCGGCCGCATCGGCCTCGACGAGCATCGCGCGGCAATGCGCGTAATAGGTCTGGCCGACGTCGGTAACCGTGAAGCGGCGCGTCGAGCGCTGGATCAGCCGCATCCCGAGCCGCGCCTCGAGCAGTGCGACGCGACGGCTCAGCTTCGATTTCGGCATGTCCAGCGCGCGCCCGGCCGGCGCGAAGCCGCCATGCTCGACGACCTGCACGAAGTAGTAGAGATCGTTCAGATCTCGTTCTTTATCGTTCATGAAATGGAACGCTGAGTGCGATTTTGGCAGTCTACCGGATCGATCGTTCCACCTCTATATTCATGCTCAGGATGCGAAACACGTGTTTCGCCGCAATTTGGAGAGGGCAATGAAGAAGATCCAGGGTGTGTACAGTGCACCGCGCGGCCATTGGGTCGGTGACGGTTTCCCGGTGCGTTCGATGTTCAGCTACCAGTCTCACGGCGCGCACCTGAGCCCGTTCCTGCTGCTCGACTACGCGGGCCCCGCGACGTTCGAGCCGACTTCGGCTCCGCGCGGTGTCGGCGAGCATCCGCATCGCGGGTTCGAAACGGTGACGATTGTCTATGACGGCGAAGTCGCGCACCGCGACTCGACCGGCGCGGGCGGCGTGATCGGCCCGGGCGACGTGCAGTGGATGACGGCCGCGAGCGGGATCCTGCACGAGGAATTCCACTCGGAGGCATTCACGAAGCGTGGCGGCCCGCTCGAGATGGTGCAGCTGTGGGTGAACCTGCCCGCCGCGGACAAGATGGGCGCACCCGGCTACCAGACGCTGCTGAACGCGGACATCCCCGTGGTCGAATTGCCGGACGGCGCGGGGCGTGCGCGGATCATCGCGGGCGAGCTCGACGGGCGGCGCGGCCCGGCCCGCACGCACACGCCGATCGACGTGTGGGACGTGCGGCTCGTGGCAGGCGGCCATGCGCGGTTCCCGGTCGCCGACGGGCGCACGCTCGCGGTGGTCGTGCTGAGCGGCACGGTGCAGGTGAACGGCGAGACGGTCGCCCGCGAAGCGCAGTTCGTGCAACTGGGTCGCGACGGCCGCGACGTCGAGATCGAAGCGAACGGCGACGCGAAGCTGCTGATCCTGAGCGGCGAGCCGATCGACGAGCCCGTCGTCGGTTACGGGCCGTTCGTGATGAACTCGCAAGCGGAGATTCGTACCGCGATCGAGGATTTCAACAGCGGCCGCTTCGGCAAGATGCCGGCATGACGGACCGGCCCCGCGCAATGCGGGGCCTTTTTTGCGCGCGGGCGTTACGCGCGGGCGGACGGTCGCGCGTCGCGCGTGCTTCGAGGCATAATCAGCGGTTGCCGCGCGCCGGCCGGCGCGCCCGAATCAGGACCGCACATGAACGCATCCGCACCCGCCGCATCCCCGAGCGCCGCCGATCTCGACTGGCGCTGGAAATCCTTCGACGCGCTGACAGCGCGCGAAATCTATTCGATCCTCGAAGCGCGCAGCGCGGTGTTCGTGGTCGAGCAGAACTGCGTGTATCGCGACATCGACGATGCGGACCAGGCCGCGTGGCACCTGGCCGCATACGATCCGGCCGGCCGCCTGGCTGGCTATCTGCGCGTGCTGCTGCCCGATGCGCAGAACACCGACGTGCGCATCGGCCGCGTGCTGACGACCGCCGCGTTTCGCGGCGCGGGCCTCGGCAACGGGCTGCTGTCGCGCGCGCTCGAGCATATCCGCGCGCAGTGGCCGGATACGCCCGTGAGCCTGCATGCGCAGGCCCACTTGCAGCGCTTTTACGGCGCATTCGGCTTCACGCCGAGTTCGGACGTGCACGACGAGGACGGCATCCCGCACGTGTGGATGAGCAGCACGCGCGCGTGATGCGCGCCGCGCCGCGCGGCAGTCAGTGCGCGGTGCGCGCCACCGATGGCTGGTCCGCGCGCTGCACGGCCCGTTCGCCGATCAGGCGCCCGCGCGCGGACAGCCGCAGCCAGTGCCGCAGCGCGATCAGCGCGCCGATCACGCTCATCATCGAGCCGGGAATCCACAGCAGCAGGCCGCCGATCTGCTGGTCGCGCAGCGGGCTCAGCCACGTGAACGCGCGGCCGCAGATCGAGTAGATCGGATACAGCTCGTGCGGCGTGAAGAAGATCAGCGCGCCGAGCGCGATCTGCGGCGGGATCGCCGCGACGACGATCAGGATCCGGCGGCCGGGCGACAGCCGCGCGGGCGGCGCGGGGCGCGGATCGACGACGAGCCACCAGAACAGCAGCCCGTCGATCACCATGCTCCAGTTCATCACGCGATAGAGGCGCCAGTCGAGCATCGCGATGAAGTGGATCGGCGACAGCAGCCAGAAATAGATCAGCCCGACGAACAGCACGACCGCGACGACGGGATGGAACACCACGTCGAGCGTCGCGCGCACGGGCGCCCACGCGAGCGCGGGGCGCACGAAGCGCTGCCGCCAGCGAAACGGGATGCCCGCGCGAATCGCCGCGCCCGGATAGGACAGCGCGATGAAGAACGGCCCGAGGTGGTGCAGCACGAGGTGCTGCGCGCGGTGCAGGAAGAACTCGTGCTCGAAGAAATAGTCGAGCCGCGTATGCAGCGCGATGTAGAGCGCCGTCAGCCCGAACCAGAACGAGAACTGCCGTAGCGGCGACACCTTCGCCTTCTTCACGCCGCGCGCGAACAGCACGGCGGCCGTCAGCACCGCGATGACGACGGTCGGCGACGGTTCCCACGGATCGAGCCAGTACAGGAGGTTCATCGCGCGCGCATCACTTCGCCTGGGCCGGCGACTTTACGGCGAACGGCGTGTCGACCGTTTCGCCGTCGGAGAATTTCAGGCGCAGGTGCACGGTGTCGCCCGGCTTGATCGCGTGTTTCGGCTCCTCGAGCATGAAGTGATAGCCGCCCGGCGCGATGTCGACCTTGCCGCGCGCGGGGATCGTCAGCTTGTCGACCATTTCCATCTTCTGCGTCGAGCCGTTCGAGACGGTCTGGTGCAGCATCGTCATCCCGTAGTCGGGGCTGTCGACATCGACGAGATCGACCGGCTTGTCGCTCGTATTCACGAGCGTCACGTAGCCGCCGGCCGGCAGCTTGTTCGGCAGCCACCGCACCCACGCGTTCTGCGCGGTGATCGTGCCGGCGGCATAGGCCTGGGCGCTGGCGCACAGCGCGGCGAGGAGAGCGAACGTCTTGAGGGTCGTCTTCGTCTTCATGTCGGAATGCATTCAGGTAGTGGAGGCGGTGTCGATGATCCGGCGCACATCGGCGGCGATGGCGTCGGGCGAGTCGCGGTCGGTCGCGAGCAGGCGCGCGCGGCCGCTCGCGTCGAAGATGTAGACGGCCGAGCTGTGCGTGACTTCGTAGCCGCCGGACGGATCGCGTTTTTCCATCTGGTACGCAACGCGATAGCGCTTTGCGAGCGATTCGATCTGGCGGTCGGTGCCGGTCAGGCCGCGCGCATGCGCGGGGTCGAACGCGGCGACATACGACTGCATCGCCTGCGGCGTGTCGCGCGCGGGATCGACCGAGACGAACAGGATGCGCGCGTCGTTCGCCTGCGGGCCGAGCTTCGCGAGCACTTCCATCAGCCGCGCCATCGTTTCGGGGCAGACATCGGGGCAGTGCGTGTAGCCGAAGTAGACGAGCGCGACGCGGCCGCGGAATGCATCGGCTTCGACGGGATGGCCGTCGCCGCCCGTCAGCGTGAACGACAGGTCGGGCAGGTGGCCGGTGACGTTGGTCAGGTTCCAGCGCGGCTCGTCGTGCGTGCACGCGGCGAGCGCCGCGGCGGCGGCGAGGGCCGCGGCCGTGCGGATGAAACGGGAGAAGCGCCGGCGCGGCGCGGGACGGGCAGACGGCATCCTGGGGCTCGATCGGACGGAATGGTGTGGCCGGCCGGCGCGGCGCCATGCGTCGCGCGGCAGGCGGTTGCGACTGTAGCGCAATTCGCGCGCCTGCGTCCTTTCGAAACCGGTACGGCGCGGGCGAGCGGGGCAATATGTCGCAGTTGACGCGGCTGGCGGCGCGCTGCTTGCGATGCGCCGGTTTCGCCCAACTCGATGCGCAGGCGCGGTAAGATGCGCACAATTCCATTCGCGCAGCGGCAGCCCGGCGTTTGCCGGCCGCCCCTCACATTATCGAATCGATGCAATCCGTTCCGGCTTCCCTGTCCCTGACCGATACCGCGTTCTTCTTCGACTTCGACGGCACGCTCGTCGAACTGGCGCCGACGCCCGACAGCATTCACGTTCCGCCGTCGCTGCTGACGCTGCTCGACGAGCTGCGCCGCCGCTCGCACGGCGCGGTCGCGATCGTGTCCGGGCGCGGCATCGACAACCTCGACACGTTCCTGAAGATGCCCGGCCTGCCGATCGCCGGCCTGCACGGCGCGGAGCGCCGCGATGCGAACGGCGACACGCAGCGCATCGGCTTCAACGACGAACGTCTGCTGCGCATCGAGCGCGAGCTCGCGGCCGTCGTCGACCGTCATTCGGGCATGCTGCTCGAAATCAAGGGCGCGGCCGTCGCGCTGCACTATCGCAACGCGCCCGAGCGCGAGGCGGTTGCGCGCGAAGCGGCCGAGCGCCTCGTCGCCGAATACGCGGATGCGTATGTGCTGCAGCCCGGCAAGATGGTGTTCGAGATCAAGCCGAAGGGTGTCGACAAGGGGCGCGCGCTGGCCGCGTTCCTCGACGAGCCGCCGTTCGCGGGCCGCATGCCGCTGTTCGCGGGCGACGACCTGACCGACGAGAAGGGCTTCGCGGTGGTCAACGCGCGCGGCGGCCTGTCGATCAAGGTCGGCGCGGGCGAGACGTCCGCCCGCATGCGGCTCGACTCGGTCGACGCGCTGCACGAGCAGATCGCGTGCTGGCTTGGCGCGGGGCTGCCGCACGCATGAGCCGGCTCATCATCGTTTCAAACCGCGTCGCCCCGATTTCGGAAGGCGAACCGGCGGCGGGCGGCCTCGCGATCGGCGTCTACGATGCGCTGAAGGAGACGGGCGGCATGTGGTTCGGCTGGAGCGGCGAGGTCGTCGCCTCCGGCGCGCCGCAGATCCGCATCGAGGAGCGCGGGCCCGTGACGTTCGCGACCGTTGGCCTGTCGCGCCGCGATTACGACCAGTATTACCGCGGCTTCTCGAATGCGACGCTGTGGCCCGCGTTCCATTACCGCGCGGACCTGATCCAGTACGACCGCCATGAATTCGACGGCTATCGCCGCGTCAACGTGTGGCTTGCGCAGCAGCTCGTGCCGCTGCTGCAGGACGACGACGTGATCTGGGTGCACGACTATCACCTGATCCCGTTCGCACGCGCGCTGCGCGAGGCCGGCGTGAAGAACCGCATCGGCTTCTTCCTGCACATCCCGTTTCCGGCCGCGCAGGTGCTCGTCAACGTGCCGCCGCACCGCGAGCTCGTCGAGTCGCTGTGCGCGTTCGACCTGCTCGGTTTCCAGACCGAGCCCGATCTGCGCGCGTTCTGCGACTACGTCGAATTCGAGGCGGGCGGCGAGGTCGAACGCGACGGCCGCACGGTGCGCGTGCGCGCGTTCGGCCAGACGCTGCGCGCGGCCGCCTATCCGATCGGCGTATATCCGGACGAGATCGCGACGCTCGCGCAAGCGGGCGAGCACGGCAAGGCCGTACGCACGCTCGCGACGTCGTTGCGCGGGCGGCAACTGATCATGAGCGTCGACCGGCTCGATTATTCGAAGGGGCTCGTCGAGCGGTTCCGCGCGTTCGAGAAACTGCTCGAACACCAGGCGTCGATCCGCAACCGCGTGTCGTTCCTGCAGATCGCACCGTCGACGCGCGCGGACCTGCGCGCATACCAGGACATCCGCCTGCAGCTCGAAGCGGAGTCGGGGCGCATCAACGGACGTTACGCGGAGCTCGACTGGGCGCCGATCCTCTACATTCACCGCCAGTACGACCGCCAGGTGCTGGCCGCGCTGTACCGGCTCGCACGCGTGGGTTTCGTGACGCCGCTGCGCGACGGGATGAACCTCGTCGCGAAGGAGTACGTTTCCGCGCAGAATCCGGACGATCCGGGCGTGCTCGTGCTGTCGCGCTTCGCGGGCGCCGCGCGCGAGCTGACGGGCGCGCTGATCGTCAATCCGATCGATATCGACGGGATGGCCGATGCGCTGTCGCAGGCGCTGACGATGCCGCTCGCCGAGCGGCGCGCGCGTTACGCGGACATGATCGCGCAGCTTCGCGAGAACAACGTGTCGGTGTGGCGCGACAACTTCCTGCGCGATCTGCAGCATGGCTAGCCGGTAGGTCCGACGCATCGCGCGGCGCATTCCGCGTCATGCCGTGCGGTCGTTCCCGATGCAATGAAAAAAGCCGCAGTGCGTGAAGCACTGCGGCTTTTTTTATCGGCTGCGCGCAAACGCGTCAGGCCACGCGTTCGCCGGTCGGCGTGCTGCCGTCGGGTGCCGCGTGATGGCGGCCGTGCTGCTTCGCGAGCAGGTCGCGATACAGGCCGGGGCGATTGCGCAGTACCTCGGGGCTGCCGTCGTCGATCACCTTGCCGTTGCTCATCACGATGATCCGGTCGAAGTTGCGCAGCGTCGACAGGCGGTGGGCGATCGCGATCACCGTGCGTCCGACCATCAGGCGGTCGAGCGCGCTCTGGATCGCTTCCTCGGATGCGCTGTCGAGCGCCGACGTCGCTTCGTCGAGCAGCAGGATCGGCGCATCCTTCAGGATCGCGCGCGCGATCGCGATGCGCTGGCGCTGGCCGCCCGACAGCTTGACGCCGCGGTCGCCGACGATCGTGTCATAGCCTTCCGGCATCGCCTCGATGAACTCCGCGCAGCGCGCGTCACGCGCGGCGGCGAGCACTTCGTCGCGGGTCGCGTCGGGGCGGCCGTACGCGATGTTGTCGTAGATCGTCCGGTGCAGCAGCGAGATGTCCTGCGGCACGAGCGCGATCGCGTGGCGCAGGCTGTCCTGCGTGATCGCCTTCACGTCCTGGCCGTCGACCTTCACGACGCCGTCCTGCGTGTCGTAGAAACGCTGCAGCAGCGCGAGCACGGTCGACTTGCCGGCGCCCGACTTGCCGATCAGGCCGACGCGCTGGCCCGGTTCGATATGGAGATCGAAGTGGTCGAGGATCGCACGGCGGTGCGGATACGCGAACGTCACGCGCTCGAAGGCGACGCGGCCGCCCTTGGCCGACAGCGGCTGCGCATCGGAGCGGTCCTGCATCCCGTGCGGCTCGAGCAGCGTCTTCACGGCTTCGGACAGCCGTGCGACGTGCTGCGTGACGTCGACGAGCGCAACCGCGAGATCGCGCGTGCCGTGCAGGATCGTGAAGCCGAGCGAGCTGACGAGCACGATGTCGCCCGACGTCGCGCGGCCCTGGTCCCACAGCCACAGTGCCCAGCCGAGCAGGCCGGCGGACAGCATCGCGGTGATCACCGCGTGCAGCAGGCGCAGTTTCTCGAGATAGAGCAGGCTCTGCTGGCGCGCGTCCATCTCGGCCTTGACCGTCGCGCCGAAACGTTTCTGCTCGCGCAGCGTCATCCCGAACGCACGCACGAGGCCCATGTTGCCGATCACGTCGACGAGTTCGCCGTCGACCGCCGCGGCCTTTGCCGCGAACGCATGGTGGCGGGCCGAGCCGCGCCCGGCAAGTTTGAACAGGATGACGGACAGCACGGCCGAGCAGCCGAGCAGGCCGGCGGCCATCAGCGGATTGACGACGATGATCATCAGGATCGCGCCCATCACCGCGATGCACGGCGGCAGCACGTTCCACGCCATCGTGTTCTCCGACGTGTAGACCGCGTTCGACGTGGCCGTGATGCGGCTCGCGAGCGTGCCGGGCTGTTTTTCCGAGTAGTAGGTCGGCGAATGGCCGATCAGGTACTGGAACAGGTCGCGCCGCAGGTCGCCGGTGACCGCGACGAACGTGTGCGCGGCGACCCAGCCGCCGACCCGCCACAGCAGGTTGTCGGCCGCGATCAGCCCGACGAGCAGCGCGAACGCGCTCCACAGCGGGCCCGGGTGATGGCGCCCGGTCGCCAGCACGTCGATCAGGTGCTTGATCGCGTATTGCGAGCCGAGCGCGCAGCCGACGGCGGCCAGCACGCTGCAGAGCACGATGAGGTGTGCGACGGGATGCAGGCGGATGTAGCGGAACAGGAACGCGATCGGCCGGTGCGCGTAGCTCGACAGCTTCGCGTTGTGGGCGTTGCGCTGGGCAGGGGTGAGAGATTCCAAAATATGCGTGCGGTGATTCGGTGGTTGAGCGTTGCGGCTGGATCGCATGCCGGCGTTCGCCCGGACTGAATAATCCGGCATTGTAAACAACGCATGCGCTGCGCTGCGCGAATCTTGCCTTGGCCAGGGGCTCGCGATCGATTTTGAGATAAAATCCGGCATCCCGTCCTGCCTCATCTGCCGGAATCACGCTGCCGGCAGTCACGGGTGACCAGGATCGCCAAAAGGGCCTTCCACTCTAGAACGGACACCCAAGTCCGCGGGTTGCAAAGTGTTGCGCCTTTGTAACAAAGTAAAGTGTTTGAAATGTTGTGCGCCGTATCGGGATTAACCCTAGATAATCGGCTCCGGGTTCGATTCCAGGTTTTTTTACGAACCCCTGTCAACGGGTCTTCGTTTCAAACGTTCTATGCCTGTCGCGTCGCCGACGCTCCTTGAGCAGCGCGGGTTCGACGCCCCCGGCAGGCTGATTCGTCCGATTTTTCGGACGAAATGCATCCAGCCCGGACCGCCGGCAGGTTGCCGACCCAACCTGGTTTTTAGCCGATTTTTTAGGAGTTACGCATGCGAATCGCCCAAATCGCTCCGTTGCACGAAGCAGTTCCCCCGAAGCTGTACGGCGGTACCGAGCGAGTGGTGTCCTACCTCACCGAAGCACTTGTCGAGATGGGGCATGACGTCACGCTCTTCGCGAGCGGCGATTCGCAAACCTCCGCGAAGCTCGAAGCGTGCTGGCCGCAGGCGCTGCGCCTCGACCCGACGATCCGCGACGTGATGGCACCGCACATGCTGCTCCTCGAGCAGGTGCGCCGCCGCGCGGAAGAGTTCGATGTCCTGCACTGCCACATCGACTACTACCCGTTCTCGCTGTTCTCGCGCCAGCCGGTTCCGCATCTGACGACGATGCACGGCCGTCTCGACCTGCCGGAACTGCAGCCGATCTTCAACGCATTCAGCGACGTGCCGGTCGTGTCGATCTCCGACAACCAGCGCATCCCGCTGCCGCAGGCGAACTGGCTGTCGACCGTTTATCACGGCCTGCCGGAAAACCTGCTGACGCCGATCCCGAACGTGAAGCCGAGCTATCTCGCGTTCCTCGGCCGCATCTCGCCGGAGAAGCGCGTCGACACGGCGATCCGCATCGCCGAGCAGGCCGGCCTGCCGATCAAGATCGCCGCGAAGCTCGACAAGGCCGACCGCGCGTACTACGAAGAGAAGATCAAGCCGCTGTTCGCGCTGCCGCACGTCGAGTATATCGGCGAAATCAGCGAGTCCGAAAAGACCGAATTCCTCGGCAACGCGCACGCGCTGCTGTTCCCGATCGACTGGCCGGAGCCCTTCGGCCTGGTGATGATCGAGGCGATGGCATGCGGCACGCCGGTGATCGCGTTCAAGCGCGGCTCGGTGCCGGAAGTGATCGACAACGGCGTGTCGGGCTTCGTCGTCGAAGACGAACTGTCGGCCGTCGCGGCGCTCAAGCGCCTCGATACGCTGCCGCGCGAGAAGGTCCGCGCCGCGTTCGAAGCACGTTTCTCGTCGAAGGTGATGGCGCAGAACTACGTGAAGGGCTACGAGGAACTGCTGCGCCAGAAGCGCCGCACCGTGCTCCGCGAAGTCAACGCAAGCTGATTCGCCGGCCGCCGCCGCGCGGCGGCGCGCGGCCGTCATCGACGCCCCGTCCGGGTTCCCGGCGGGGCGTTGTCACATCTGCGGCGCGGATCTGTTGTATTCTCGCCGCGCCCGACGCCGCGAACGGCCCATGAAGCGGCCGGGCACGCCATCCGGCCGTCTGTCCAGACGGTAATGTCCCTATAATGGCCGTGCCGTGAAATCCGGCCCCGCACGATCATCCAGAGGAGAGCAGTCTTGGCGAGAACGAAAACCACGCGCGCAGCGCCGGCTCCCGGCGCCGGTGTGATCTTCGCGTTGCGCGCGATCGGTCTCGTGCTGCTCGCGCGCTGGCTGTTCTCGATGTCCCAGATGGGCTATCGGGCGTCGCTGTCGGCGATGGTGTCGTCGCCGTGGGCGTTCGTCTACCTCGTGCTGATCTTCCTGCTGCTCGCGTTGCCGGGTGCCGTCGCGCGCGCCGAGCGGCCGTTTCATCCGCTGCCGCAATGGCTGCGCCAGGCGCTGCGCGTCTTCGCGCTGATCGGCTTCCTGTTCGCCGTCTGGTCGATCGGCGCGTTCGCATGGGCGGCCGGCTGGCGCCGCGCGTTGCATGCGGTGACGGCGACCAACGGCTGGCTCGTCGCCGCGCCGGCGCTCTATGCGGCGATCGTCTGGATCTGCCGTCCGCGGCCGCTGTGGCGAACCAACGTGGCGGCACGCCGCTTCGCGGTCGGCCGCTACGCGATTTCGCTCGACGTGCTGACGCGTACCGCGATCGTCTGGATGGAAAGTCGCAAGGTCGGCCAGTACGACGCGCGCGAGCTGTCGGTGCGCTGGCCCGGCCGGGCGGCGCCCGTCGCGGGCGATCAGGGCGCGCTGGACGCGCAGCCGGCGGCCGTGCCGCCACGCCGCGGCGGCCTGTTCCGGCGGCCGAAGGTGGAGTTGCTGTGGGATTCGCCGGCAGCCGTCGGCCATAACCGGCAGATCGTGATGCGCGCGCCGCTTGCGACCGAGGGCGACCGCGTCGCGGTGCTCGCGCTCGACGCGGCGCTCAAGCAGATCGTCTGACACGGCTCGCGCACCGGGCGCGGGCGACAAGGAGGTGCAATGATCGTCCGTTGGTTGCTGGCTGCCGTTCACCTGAGCGCGTTCGCCGTCGCGTTTGCCGCGATCGCGGGACGCAACCGCGCATTGCGCCGGCTCATCGCGTCGGCGCAGGCGGCCGACTTGCCCGCCGTATTCAAGGCCGATGCTGCCTGGGGGCTGTCGGCGCTCGTGCTGATCGTGACGGGGCTGATGCGCGCGTTCGGCGGTTTCGAGAAAGGCACCGCGTACTACCTGCACGAACCGCTCTTTCATCTGAAGATGACCGCGCTCGTGCTGATCCTGCTGCTCGAGGTCGTGCCGATGCTCGGGCTGATCCGCTGGCGTGTCGCCGCGCGGCAGCAGCAGATGCCCGATATCGGCCGCGCGCGCACCTATGTGCGGATCGGCCATTGGCAGGCCGTGCTGCTGGTCGTCATCGTGTTCGCCGCATCGGGGATGGCGCGGGGGATTGGGGCGGCCGGCTAGGGATGGCCGGGTAGCGGTAGCTGGATAGGTGCGGCCGGCCAGGTGCGGCCGGCGAGGTCTGGCTCGGCAGGTCCGGCATAGCCGCAAGCAACCGTCCGGATCTCGTTCCACCTGCACCGCCTCTCCAGCCCGACATCAGCCGGGCCGGCCTCGAACTGCACCATTCCTTCGGATTTCGTCCCGGCCGGGCGAGGCCGTCGCCCGGTCCGTCCACGCTCAGCGCACGAGGCAGGGGCGCTTGTTGTTGAACGTCCAGCCCGGAATCAGATACTGCATGGCCGCCGCGTCGTCGCGGGCGCCGAGTCCGTGCTGCTGGTACAGCTCGTGCGCGACCGCGACCGCATCCATGTCGATGTCGATGCCGAGCCCCGGCCGCTTCGGCACGTCCACCAGCCCGTTCTCGATCTTCAGCGGTTCGCGCGTCAGCCGTTCGCCGTCCTGCCAGATCCAGTGCGTGTCGATCGCGGTGACCTGGCCCGGCGCGGCGGCCGCGACATGTGTGAACATCGCGAGCGATACGTCGAAGTGGTTGTTCGAGTGCGAGCCCCACGTGAGACCCCAGTCGCGGCACATCTGCGCGACGCGCACCGAACCCTGCATCGTCCAGAAGTGCGGATCGGCGAGCGGGATGTCGACAGCCTGAAGCTGCACCGCGTGACCCATTTGCCGCCAGTCGGTCGCAATCATGTTGGTCGCCGTCGGCAATCCCGTTGCGCGACGGAATTCGGCCATCACCTCGCGGCCCGAGTAACCGTTCTCCGCACCGCACGGATCTTCCGCATAGGCGAGCACGTGATGCTGGTCGCGGCACAGCCGCACGGCCTCGTCGAGCGACCACGCGCCGTTCGGATCGAGCGTCACGCGCGCGTCGGGGAAGCGTTCGGCGAGCGCCGTCACGGCCTCGATCTCGCTCGCGCCTTCGAACACGCCGCCTTTCAGCTTGAAGTCGTTGAAGCCGTAGCGCGCATGCGCGGCCTCGGCGAGCCGCACGACCGTCTCGGGCGTCAGCGCCGGCTCGTCGCGCACGCGGGTCCAGTCGTCGGTCGCGCCGCTGCCGTCGCGATAGGGCAGCGCGGTCTTCGTGCGGTCGCCGACGTAGAACAGGTAGCCGAGCATTTCGACGCGCTCGCGCTGCTGGCCTTCGCCGAGCAGTGCGGCGACCGGCACGCCGAGATGCTGGCCGAGCAGGTCGAGCAGCGCGGCTTCGAGCGCGGTGACCGCGTGGATCGTCGTGCGCAGGTCGAAGGTCTGCAGCCCGCGGCCGCTCGCGTCGCGGTCGGCGAAGGTGCGCCGCACGTCGTTGAGCACCGCGTGGTAATTGCCGACCGGCTGGCCGACGACGAGCGCGCGCGCATCGTCGAGCGTGCGGCGGATGCTTTCGCCGCCCGGCACCTCGCCGACGCCGGTCCGGCCCGCGCTGTCCTTCAGGATCACGAGGTTGCGGGTGAAGAACGGGCCGTGCGCGCCGCTCAGGTTGAGCAGCATGCTGTCGTGCCCGGCGACCGGAATCGCTTGCAGGTCGACGATGCGCGGCGTGTCGTGGGAAGGCGAGGCTGTGACGGCGTTCATGGGCGGCGATGGCGAAAGGGTGGGCAATGCCGTGCGGCAAAAGCTTTGCCGCGCGCGGCGGGAGGTGCGATCATTCGACAACCGACGTGCGCGGCGCGCAAGGCCCGCATGTCGACAGCAAACCCGGAACGGGGTGGGAGCGACAACCGGACCAGCGAAGCGCAGAACGCGAACGCTGGCTGATCGAACGCATGGGATCGGGCAGGCGCCGGAACGCCGGCTTGAGTCGACAGGAGATCCATGCGCCAATCATCAGTCGTCGGATGACTTGTGACGCAGTATAATGAATCATCGGCTTTCGCTCAAACCCCGCGTAAACCCTCGGCTCACATTACGATCATTCTAAAAGGAACCGGCCTCATGTCCGTGCCTACGTTTCCCGCAGCGCCGCGCCGTCGCGCACGCAGCCTCGCACAAGATGTCGTCGACGCGCTGACCGCGCAGATCGAAAACGGCACGCTGCGTCCCGGCGACAAGCTGCCGACCGAAACCGAAGTCATGGCGGCGCAGGGTGTGAGCCGCACGGTCGTGCGCGAGGCGATCTCCCGGATGCAGGCGAGCGGCCTCGTCGAAACGCGCCACGGCATCGGCAGCTTCGTGCTGGAGCCGTCGCGCCGCCAGGCGCTCGGCATCGATCCCGCGACGATCACGACGCTGCGCGACGTGCTCGCGGTGCTCGAGTTGCGCATCAGCCTCGAGAGCGAGTGCGCGAGCCTCGCCGCGCAGCGCGCGAACGATACCGACCTCGCCGCGTTGCGGCGTGCGCTCGACGCGATCGCGACGGGCGCGGGCGGCGGCCGCGACACGGCGCAGCTCGACTACCAGTTCCACCTGCAGATCGCGCAGTCCACCGGCAACCGCTATTTCGTCGACATCATGACGCAGCTCGGCACGTCGATCATCCCGCGCACGCGCGTGAATTCGGCGCGCTTTGCCGGCGACGACCTCGAGCGCTACGTCGGCCGGCTGAATCACGAGCACGAGGATATCTACGAGGCGATCGCGCGCCACGACCCGGAGGCCGCCCGCGCCGCGATGCGCACGCACCTCACCAACAGCCGCGAGCGGCTGCGCCGCGCGCACGAGGCGGCCGAGGCCGAGCGCGACACACAAGCCAATTGATGCGTCGGGCAGTGCGGCCCGCGTTGCCGCGGGCCCGATTGCATCGTGCCAACATCAGTCGTCATACAAGGTCGGCGTAACTTCGCCGGTCTCCGGGGCCGGACGGCGTTTCCACCGCCGGCCGCCGACACCGCCGATCAGCCTCCCTTCGTCACGATCGTCTTCCACGCGCCGCTCTTCACCTGGTACAGCGTCGACATCCCGCTCTTCAGCGAGCCGTCGTTCGCGAACGAGATGCGGCCGGTGACGCCTTCGAAGTCGACCTTCTTGAGCACCGGGCGATAGACCTTCGGGTCGGTCGAGCCGGCCGCCTGCATCGCCTTGATCGCCGCCCAGGCCGCGTCGTAGCCGAACTGCGCGTACGACAGCACGTCGACGCCGAAGCGCTTCTTGAAGCGCTGTTCGAAATCCTTGCCTTGCGGCAGTTCGTCGAGCGGCCGGCCGTATTCCCACGCCATCGCGCCTTCGGCAGCCGGGCCCGCGATCTTGATGAACTCGTTGTCCTTCACACCGCCGCCGCCGACGAACTGCGCGTTCAGCCCGAGCTGGCGCATCTGCTTGACGAAGTTCGCGGCGAGCGAATCGAGGCCGCCGAAGAAGATCAGGTCGGGGTTCTTGCCCTTCAGGCTCGTGATCTGCGCGCGAAAGTCGACCGCCTGGTTGTTGGTGAACTCGCGGCCGATGATCGTGCCGCCGGCAGCCTTCACGGCCTTCTCGAACTCGTCGGCCTCGCCCTGGCCGAACGCGGTGCGGTCGTCGATGATCGCGATGCGCTTCGCCTTCGTCACGTCGACCGCGTACTTGCCCGCGTTGCCGGCGTTCTGGCCGTCGGTCGCGATCACCATGAACATGTTCGCGAGCCCGCGCGACGTGAGCGTCGGGTTGGTCGCGGCCGGATCGATCACCGGGATGCCGGCCTTGTCGTAGACGACCGACGCCGGAATCGTCGTCCCCGAGTTGAAGTGGCCGACCACGACCGACACGTTCTGGTCGACGAGCGCCTGCGCGGCCTGCACGCCGATGCGCGGGTCGGCCTGGTCGTCCTGCACGACGAGATTGAAGTGCACGGGTTTGCCGGCGATCTGCACCTTCTGCGCGGCGGCGTCGTCGAGCGCGAGCTGCACGCCGTTCTGCAGGTCCTTGCCGTAGCCGGCGTTCACGCCCGTGAGCGGCGCGGCGAAGCCGACCTTCACGTCGGTTGCGTCGGCGGCGCGGGCGGCCTGTTGCGAGAGGAGGGCAAGCGCGGATGCAATCGACACCGACAGCAGGGAATGACGGAATTTCATGTGGTTCCTCTTGTTCGATACCTGCGAGTGGGTACCGCACGCGCTCGGGCGGGCCGGGCGCGTGCGACGGGCGGGCGGTTCGACCGCTTCTCGGAATCGGGCGGGGAGGTCGGCATCGTGATTCTCGGAAGATTCTCCCGTCAGGCTCCGCAAAGAGCCCCGATCGCTTCGATATATAGGTCGCCGATATGCACGGGTCTTGGCAATTTGCCGCGCATTCGGTGAGGATTTGCGCACAGCTTCCGCGCGTGCGGTGGCGGCCGGTATCGGGAGTTTCCCGTCGCGAACGGAACGGGCGGGGAGGGGGGGAGCGGGGCAGGGCTAAGACGCGGCACGGCCCGCCGGGGCCGCGCCGCGTGTGGGACACCGTCAGTCGGACAGCGCGTCCGATGCGGCTTCCGCGTCGCTGTGCGACGACGTCGTGCGGATCGCCGGGTCGCTCGTGCTCGGGCGGCCCGTCTCGACGTGGCCGGCGAAGCGGCGCTGGAAGCCGAGCGGCTTGCCGTCGCTGACGGTCAGGTCGTACCAGCCGTGGCTGCCGCGCAGGTCCCAGTAGTCGTCGACCCGCGCGCCCGGTGCGAGGTCGAACGTGCGCGCGTGGCCGTGGCCGTAAGCGTTCGTGACCTTGAGCCGCACGGCCTTGTGGCCGCG
This sequence comes from Burkholderia sp. DN3021, assembly GCF_049805555.1. Lineage (NCBI taxonomy): Bacteria > Pseudomonadati > Pseudomonadota > Betaproteobacteria > Burkholderiales > Burkholderiaceae > Burkholderia > Burkholderia sp. DN3021. Next base: position 145,475 of record NZ_JBNCAB010000003.1, read on the forward strand.
GTTCATCAGGCGCAGCGTGATGTTGCCGTTCGCGACGTCGTAGCCGTAGATCACCTCGGGGTTGACGCTCGCGGGGCCGACCGCCGACGCGGCGGGGCTGCGGAAGTGGCAGTAGAAGCCGTTCGGGCCGTACACGTCGAGGTCATACAGGCCGAGCGACGGCGCGGGGCTCCACGTGTCGGAGATCCGCTTGCCGGCGTCGACCGTGTAGGCCCACGGGCCGTCGACGCGGTTGCGCGCCTGGACCTGGAACGCCGCGCCGGCGGCGCCGGTGTTCGCGAAGGTCAGCCGGAACTGGCCGCTCGCGTTGTCGATCCGCCCGTGCACGAACAGTTCGTACGGCAGCGCGCGCGCCGGACGCAGGCCGTGCTCCTGCTTAGGCAGATGCTGGACGACCGGCGGCACCGGGATATAGTCGGGGTGACGATTGCGGTCGGGCGGCGCGTAGCCGGTCGTGTCCGGGAGTTGCGGCCAGCTTGCGTCGGGCGTCGAGAAGTCGAACGCGGACGTCAGGTTGCCGCACACCGTGCGGCGCCACGGCGACACATTGGCCGCGGTGACCGCATACTGCGCGCCGAACCGCGCCTCGATGAATTGCAGCAGCGACGTGTGATCGAAGGTCTGCGAGCAGACCCAGCCGCCCTTGGTCCACGGCGACACGACGAGCATCGGCACGCGCGGCCCGAGCCCATACGGGCCAGCCATGTGCGACGCGTCGCCGGCGAACACCTCGTTGGTCGTCTCGACGGTCGACAGCCCGTTGTCGCGCGATTGCGGCGCGAACGGCGGCGGCACGTGGTCGAAGAAACCGTCGTTTTCGTCGTACGTGATGAACAGCGCGGTCTTGCTCCACACGTCGGGATTCGACACGAGCGCCTTCAGCACCTGCTCGATGTACCACGCGCCGTAGTTCGCGGGCCAGTTCGGGTGCTCGGAATACGCTTCCGGCGCGCAGATCCACGACACCTGCGGCAGCGTGCCGTTCTTCACGTCCTGCTGCAGCACGTCGAACAGCGTGCCGCCCGCGCTGATGTTGGTGCCGGTGCGCGCCTTCTCATACAGCGGCGTGCCGGGCAGCGCGGTGCGGTACTGGTTGAAGTAGAGCAGCGCGTTGTCGCCGTAGTTGCCGATGTACGGGTTTTGCGTCCAGCCCCACGAGCCGTTCGCGTCGAGCCCCGTGCCGACGTCCTGGTAGATCTTCCACGACACGCCGGCCTGTTCGAGCACTTCCGGATAGGTCTTCCAGCCGTAGCCCTTTTCCTCGTTGCCGAGCACCGGGCCGCCGCCCGTGCCGTCGTTGCCGACGTAGCCCGTCCACATGTAGTAGCGGTTCGGGTCGGTCGAGCTCGGGATCGCGCAGTGGTACGCATCGCAGATCGTGAACGCGTCGGCGAGCTGGTAATGGAACGGGATGTCGTCGCGCTTCAGGTAAGCCATCGTCGTGGTGCCCTTGTTCGGCACCCACTGATCGTAGCGGCCCTTGTTCCACGCGGCGTGCATGTCCTGCCAGCCGTGCGGCAGGTCCTGCAGGAACTGCAGGCCGAGCTTGTCCGCGCCGGGGTGGAACGGCAGCAGCTCGGCCGGGCCGACCGGCTGGTGGAACACCGACTTGCCGTTCGCGAGACGCAGCGCGCGCGGGTCGCCGAAGCCGCGGACACCGCGCATCGTGCCGAAGTAGTGGTCGAACGAACGGTTCTCCTGCATCAGGATCACGATGTGTTCGATGTCGCGGATCGTGCCGGTGCGGCGGTTTGCGGGAATCGCAAGCGCATCGCGGATCACGGGCGGAAACAGGTTCAGCGCGGCGGCGCCGGCGGTGCCGGCGGCGACGCGCAGGAAGTCACGACGGTTCGATCGGGTCATGGTCGTTATCGTGCGGTAAAGAGGGGAGCCGATTGGCGGGACCTACGGGAAGGGCGCGTCCGGGTCGCAGGATGCGGCTGCGCGGGGGCGTGCCGACGCGAGCATAGCGAGGAATCGGTGTCATTCATGTGAAGTCCGGAATCGTTTGCACATGCATCGGGCCGGCATCGGGATGCGTATCGCCGGCGGTTATGGTGCAGCATGGAAAGCAGGAAAGCAGGAAAGCAGGAAAGCAGGAAAGCAGGAAAGCAGGAAAGCAGGAAAGCAGGAAAGCAGGAAAGCAGGAAAGCAGGAAAGCAGGGCGGCGCGCATGCGCGCCGGCGAAGCGGAGGTCGGTGCGGGCGCGTCAGGCGTCCGTCACCCACGCGCCGAACCATTCGCTCGGGCGTGCGATCTCGTCCTGCGCGGCGACGAGTTCGAGTTCGTAGCGGCGCGCATCGTAGGTGGCCTTCACGACCGCGTGCACGGCCGCGAGCGTATGCTCGAACGCGGCGCGCACGGAGTCGCCGCGCAGCCGGCGCGCGACGAACACCGCGCTGGTGAGGTCGCCGACGCCGACCGGATGGCGAGGAAATGCGTATAACGGACGCTGGCCGATCCACGCTTCGGTTTCAGTGACCGCGAGCATGTTGAAGCGGTCGGCCGGGCTGTTGCGGTCGTGCAGGTGCTTGACGAGGATGATCTGCGGGCCGCGGCGGATCAGCGCGCGGCACGCGTCGACGGCTTCGGCGACGGTCTCGATGCGCCGCCCGACGAGCTTTTGCAGTTCGGTGTGGTTCGGCGACATGCCGTCCGCGAGCGCGGGCACCTCCTGGACCATGAATTCCTCGACGCCGGGCTCGGGCCGGATGCCGCCCGTCTGGCCCATCGCCGGATCGCAGAAGTACCACGCGTCCGGATTCATCGCCTTCACCGTGCGGACGATCTCGACTGCCGCGCGCGCCTGCGGCGGCGAGCCGAGGAAGCCGGACAGCACGGCGTCGCAGCGCTTGAGCGCGCCGATCGCGGCGATCCCGTCGACGAGCTGCTCCATCTTCGCGGCATCGATCGCGCTGCCGGCCCAGTGGCCGTACTGCATGTGGTTCGACAACTGGACGGTATTGAGCGGCCAGACGTTGACGCCGAGGCGCTGCATCGGGAACACGGCCGCACTGTTGCCGGCATGGCCGTAGATGACGTGCGACTGAATGCTGAGGACGTTTTTCATGGGAATCCGCCTGCAGGCGTTCCAGGGTCACGTCACACGATACCCGAGTTCGTCGCGCACGCGGAAGTCGCGCGGCCACCGAGTGTTGCGCGCCGTCGTCAGCCGACCGCGTAGAATCGCGGGGCGCGGCGCCGTCCGGCTGCCCGCGTGCGTTTCCAATCACCGTGACCGCCATGCCTTCGATTTGCAAGATGTTGTCCGTCGCGCGCGCCGCCCTGCTCGGCGCCGGCGTTGCCTTCGCATGCGCGACCGCCGCCGCCGAGGCCGCTCCGGTGCCCGCCGGCAACGACGGGCCGGCGTACGGCCCGCGCCTGGAAGGCTTCACCTACCCGGAACCCCTGCACCGCTACGCGTTCGCGTCGCAGCGTGAAACCCTCGAGATGATTTACATGGACGTGCAGCCGGCGCACCCGAACGGCCGCACCGTCGTGCTGCTGCACGGCAAGAACTTCTGCGCGGGGACCTGGGAAGACACGATCGGCGTGCTGAGCCGCGCCGGCTATCGCGTGATTGCGCCGGACCAGATCGGCTTCTGCAAGTCGTCGAAACCCGATCGCTACCAGTACAGCTTCCAGCAGCTCGCGCGCAACACGCACGCGCTGCTGGAATCGATCGGCGTGAAATCGGCGACGATCGTCGGCCACTCGACGGGCGGGATGCTCGCGATGCGCTACGCGCTGATGTACCCGAAGGCGACCGACCAGCTCGTGCTCGTGAATCCGATCGGCCTGGAGGACTGGAAGGCGCTCGGCGTGCCGCCGCTGTCGGTCGACTACTGGTATGCGCGCGAGCTGAAGACGACGGCCGACGGCATCCGCCGCTACGAGCAGAGCACGTACTACGCGGGCAAGTGGTCGCCGTCGTACGAGCGCTGGGTGCAGATGCTCGCCGGGATGTATCGCGGCGCCGGCCGCGACGCGGTCGCGTGGAACTCCGCGCTGATCTACGACATGATCCTCACGCAGCCGGTGGTCTACGAACTCGGCGCGATCCGCGTGCCGACGCTGCTCATGATCGGCGACAAGGACACGACCGCGATCGGCAAGGATGTCGCGCCGCCCGACGTGCACGCGAAGCTCGGCCGCTATCCGGAACTCGCGAAGCGCACGCAGGCGGCGATCCCCGGCGCGCAGCTCGTCGAATTCCCGGCGCTCGGTCACGCACCGCAGATCCAGGATCCGGACGCATTCCACAAGGCGCTGCTCGACGCTCTGGAGGCCGCGCACCCGCAGTGATGCGGGGCGGGCCGCCGGCGGCGCGCGTTCGCGCCGTCAGCGCGTTTCGTTCGCGAGTTCGTCGCGGATCTGCGCGGCCAGTTCGAACGAGTGCAGCCGCGCGGCGTGATCGTAGATCTGCGCGGTGACGATCAATTCGTCCGCCCCCGTCTGCGCGATGCGATCGCGCAGCTTGTCGCGCACCGTGTCGCGCGAGCCGACCGCCGCGAACGACAGCGAATGCGCGACGTTCGCGAGTTCGAGCTCGTTCGCCTCGAGCACGTCGACGGGCGGCGGCAGCTTGCCCGGCGTGCCGCGCCGCAGGTTGATGAACTGCTGCTGCAGCGACGTGAACAGGCGCCGCGCCTCGTCGTCGGTATCGGCCGCGAACACGTTGACGCCGACCATCGCGTGCGGCTTCGGCCATGCGGCCGACGGCCGGTACTGCGCGCGGTAGATCTCGAGCGCGCGCATCAGGTAGTCCGGCGCGAAGTGCGACGCGAACGCGAACGGCAGCCCGAGCATCGCGGCGAGCTGCGCGCTGAACAGGCTCGAACCGAGCAGCCACACGGGCACGTCGAGCCCCGCGCCGGGCACCGCGCGCACGCGCTGGCCGGGCACCGGCTCCGCGAAATAGCGCAGCAGCTCGGCGACGTCGTCCGGAAACGAGTCGGCGCTGCCGATCAGGTCGCGGCGCAGCGCGCGCGACGTGGTCTGGTCGGTGCCGGGCGCGCGGCCGAGGCCGAGATCGATGCGCCCCGGATACAGCGACGCGAGCGTGCCGAACTGCTCGGCGATCACGAGCGGCGCGTGGTTCGGCAGCATGATGCCGCCGGACCCGACGCGGATCGTCTGCGTGGCGCCCGCGACATGGCCGATCACGACAGCGGTCGCCGCGCTCGCGATGCCGGGCATGTTGTGATGCTCGGCGAGCCAGTAGCGCTGGTAGCCCCAGCGTTCCGCGTGCTGCGCGAGATCGACGGTGTTGCGGAAAGCCTGCGAGGCGTCGGCGCCGGCCGGAATGGGGGCGAGATCGAGTACGGAAAACGGAGTCATCGGGTGGCCTTCGAAAGGGGCGCGCGGTGATGCGCTTACGCAACAAATGCCAAGGATTTTGCCAAAGGGTTCCGGAACGTGCTGGGCGCGCGCCGATACCCATGCGCGTCGCAGGGATGCAGGGTCGTATTCGATGATTGTTGCAAAAATCAATCCAATCGTTGGTTAATTACCAATCTTTACGGCAATTGGACGTGAATCCGCATCGACCGACAAATTTGCACGAAACGTTTGATTTTCAAGACTGCAATACGCCTGCAAAGTGCTTACGCTAACGTAAACGCGGTTGCGCCTGAATGGTTCGCCGGCCGCCCAGCTTTGCTGAAATTGCACCAGTCCGTTTCTCGTAGTGCCGAGCGCGGGGTGCCGCAGGCTGATAAAATCCGGCGCCTGCCCATGTTGTGCCGACGGTAGCCATTCGAGTCTTCCCGCATGCCCGTCCGGGCGTCGCGCGGAGATGCGCCATACGAAGCCGGGCATGGCAACACCCGAAGGCGGGTCGTGCCTCCCCCATATACAGACGCTGCTGGAACAAGGAGTCGGGTCGTGCCCGCGTTCGTCGCTGTCCGAATACCGCATCACGCTCAATCACGCTCAAGCGTTCGCCGTGGCGTTCAGGTCTCCGGGAGGCGTCGCGCATGACGCCGACCGCAACGCTGCTCGACTGGCTCCTGATCGCGTTCACGCTGGCCGCGGCCGGTTATGCGCTCGTCGCCGCGTTCGCGCCGCAGCCGCGCATGCCGCGCACGGCCGCGCGCGACGGCTACGAGCCGGTCAGCGTGCTCAAGCCGCTGTGCGGCGCGGAGCCGCACCTGTACGAAAACCTCGCGACCTTCTGCGAGCAGCGCCATCCGCGCCATGAAGTGCTGTTCGGCGTCGCGTCGGCGGCCGATCCGGCCATTGCCGTCGTCGAGCGGCTGCGTGCCGACTATCCCGAGTGCGACATCACGCTGGTGGTCGACTCGCGCGTGCACGGCAAGAACCTGAAGGTCAGCAACCTGATCAATCTCGCCGAGCGCGCGAAGTACGGCCGCATCGTGATCGCGGACAGCGACATCGCGGTGAAGCCCGATTATCTGGAGCGCGTGACGGCGCCGCTCGCCGACGTATCGGTCGGCGTCGTCACGTGCTTGTATCATGCGCGCAGCGTCGGCGGGTTCTGGACGCGGATCGGCGCGCAGTTCGTCGACGCCTGGTTCGCGCCGTCGGTGCGGATCACGCACCTCGGCCGCTCGAGCCGCTTCGGCTTCGGCGCGACGCTCGCGCTGACGCGCGACACGCTCGACCGGATCGGCGGCTTTCTCGCGCTGAAGGACGAGCTGGCCGACGATTTCTGGCTCGCCGAGCTGCCGCGCCGCCTCGGGCGGCGCACCGTGCTGTCGGAGGTCGACGTCGCGACCGACGTGATCGAGCCGTCGTTCGGGCCGCTGTGGCACCGCGAGACGCGCTGGCTGCGTACGATCCGGTCGCTGAACCCGGCCGGCTTCGCGTTCCTGTTCATCACATTTACCGCGCCGTGGCTCGCGATTGGCGCGGCGCTCGCGCTGCGTCTCGACGGAACCTTCGCCGGCACGCTGGCGGGCGCGGCGGCCGCCGTCGGCGCATTCGGGCGGCTCGTGCTGCACGCGCGCGGCGAGGACGGCTGGCGCGCGTTCTGGCGCGACCTGCCGCTCGTCGCGGTGCGCGACACGCTGCTCGCGCTCGAGTGGCTCGCGGCGGTGTTCGGCACGCACGTCGTGTGGCGCGGCGCAAGGATGACGGTCGTCGGCGGCGAACGCGCGACGGCGGCCGTGGAAGGGGTGGACGGCCGCTAGGGCCGCTCCCGGACGAACCCGGCCCGAGGGCCGAGACGCGCTGTGCGGCGAAGCCGCGCGGCGCGACATGACAGAGAGGCGGGCGCCGGCAGGGCGGCCCGCGGTTTTTTGACTGAATCGTTGAATCGAATCGAACTATGCAGGCTACCGGAGCATTCATGAAAACGCTGTTCTTGCAGGCCCCTTCGTATGACGGCTTCGACGGCGGAGCCGGCTCGCGCTATCAGGCGAAGCGCGAAATTCGTTCCTTCTGGTATCCGACGTGGCTCGCACAGCCGGCCGCGCTCGTGCCGGGCAGCCGCGTCGTCGACGCGCCGGCCGACGGCCTGTCGGTCGAGGAGACGCTGAAGATCGCGAACGACTACGATCTCGTGATCATCCACACGAGCACGCCGTCGTTCCCGACCGATGCGATGTTCGCGCAGGATCTCAAGAAGATGAAGCCGTCGATGCTGGTCGGCATGGTGGGCGCGAAGGTGATGGTCGATCCGCACAACTCGCTCACGGCAAGCGAGGCAATCGACTTCGTGTGTCGCGAGGAATTCGACTACACGTGCAAGGAAATCGCCGAAGGCAAGCCGTTCCCCGAGATCAAGGGCTTGAGCTGGCGCGCGAAGGACGGCTCGATCGAGCACAACGAAGCGCGTCCGATCCTCGAGAACATGGACGAACTGCCGTTCGTCGCGCCCGTCTACAAGCGCGACCTGAAGATCGACAACTACTTCATCGGCTACCTGAACTACCCGTACGTGTCGATCTACACGGGCCGCGGCTGCAAGTCGCGCTGCACGTTCTGCCTGTGGCCGCAGACGGTCAGCGGCCATCGCTACCGCACGCGCTCGGTCGAGAACGTGCTCGCGGAAGCGAAGTGGATCCGCGACAACATGCCGGAAGTGAAGGAACTGATGTTCGACGACGACACCTTCACCGACGACCTGCCGCGCGCCGAAGCCATCGCCATCGGTCTGGGCAAGCTCGGCATGACGTGGTCGTGCAACGCGAAGGCGAACGTGCCGTACAAGACGCTGAAGGTCATGAAGGAAAACGGCCTGCGCCTGCTGCTGGTCGGCTTCGAATCCGGCGACGACCAGATCCTCGTGAACATCAAGAAGGGCGTGCGCACGGATTTCGCGCGCCGCTTCAGCGCGGACTGCAAGAAGCTCGGCATCAAGATCCACGGCACCTTCATTCTCGGCCTGCCGGGCGAGACGCAGGAGACCATCAAGAAGACGATCGAGTACGCGAAGGAAATCAATCCGCACACGATCCAGGTTTCGCTCGCCGCGCCGTACCCGGGCACGACGCTCTACAAGCAGGCCGTGGAAAACGGCTGGATGGAAGAGAACAAGACCATCAACCTGGTGAGCAAGGAAGGCGTGCAGCTCGCGGCGATCGGCTATGCGCACCTGTCGCGCGACGAGATCTATCACCACCTCGAGCAGTTCTATCGCGAGTTCTACTTCCGTCCGTCGAAGATCTGGGAGATCGTCCGCGAGATGCTGACGAGCTGGGACATGATGAAGCGCCGCCTGCGCGAAGGCGTCGAGTTCTTCCGCTTCCTGCGCGCGCACGAGGCCTGATTCGTGGCGACGCAGCGGGCGGCGCGGGCGCTGATCTTCACCGCGGACGACTTCGGGCTGCACCCGCGCGTCAATGCGGCGGTCGAGCGTGCGCATCGCGACGGCGTGCTGAACGCCGCGAGCCTGATGGTCGGTGCGCCCGCCGCGCAGGATGCGATCGAACGCGCGCGGCGGCTGCCGTCGCTCGCGGTCGGCCTGCACCTCGTCCTCGCGGACGGGCCGGCCACGCTGCCCGCGCATGACATTCCCGCGCTCGTCGGCCCCGACGGGCGGTTCGGCGACGCGATGGCGAGGGACGGCTGCCGCTTCTTCTTCCTGCCGCACGTGCGTGCGCAACTGCGTCGCGAGATCCGCGCGCAGTTCGACGCGTTCGCGGCGAGCGGCCTGCCGCTCGACCACGTGAACGCACACAAGCATTTCCACCTGCATCCGACCGTGCTGTCGATGATCATCGAGATCGGCCGCGACTACGGGTTGCATGCGGTGCGGCTGCCGTACGAGGCGAGTGCGCCCGCGCTGCTCAAGCCGTGGATCGCGCTCGTGCGCGCACGGCTCGACCGCGCGGGGCTCGCGCACAACGACTACGTGGTCGGGATCGAACACACGGGCGCGATGGACGAGGCCGTGCTGCTCGACGCGCTCGCGACGCTGCCGTCGGGCGTCGGCGAGATCTACTGCCATCCGGCCGAGGCCGGCGACGGCCCGATCACGCCGACGATGGCCGGCTACCGTCCGGTGGACGAACTCGATGCGCTGCTGTCGCCGCGCGTCGCCGCCGCGCTGAAGGCGGCGGGCGTCGCGACCGGAGGCTTTGCCGACGTGTTCGGCCAGCGTGCGGCCAAGCGCGGCGCATATGCACCGCGCGCACCGGGAGCGCGACCGTCATGACCAGGTGGATCAAGTGGCTCGGCTGGCCGATCGGCATCGGCATCCTGCTCGCGCTGGGGCTGCACGAAGGCGTCGGCGACGTGTCGCAGATGCTCGCGCGCGCCGGTTACGCGCTGTTGTGGCTCGTGCCGTTCCACGCGCTGCCGCTGCTGCTCGACGCGTATGCGTGGCACCTGCTGCTCGAGCGGCGCAGCTCGCTGCCGTTCCTGTGGTGGATCGCGACCGTGCGCGAGGCCGTGAACCGGCTGCTGCCCGTGGTCGGGATCGGCGGCGAGCTGGTCGGCATCCGGCTCGCGCGCTGGCAGGTGCCCGACGCGAGCCGCGTGACGGCGTCGGTGATCGTCGAGGTGCTCGTGACGATCGTCGTCCAGTATGCGTTCGCGGCGCTCGGCCTCGTGCTGCTGCTTTCGACGACGCACGACATGGGCGGCGGCGCGATCGGCCTCGCGCTGCTGCTGACGATGCCGTTGCCCGTGCTCGGCGTCGTGCTGATGCGGCGCGGCGGCATCTTCCACGCGATCGAGCGTTTCGCGGGCCGCCTGCTCGGCGATTCGCACCGGCTGCTGCAGGGCGTCGACGGCCGCCGGCTCGACGCCGACATCGACGGGCTGATGTCGCGCACGGGCCTGCTGTTCAGCGCATTCTTCTGGCAGCTGGCCGGCTACGTGCTCGGCGCGCTCGAGATCTACTGGGCGCTCGCGCTGCTCGGCCATCCGGTGTCGATCGGCGGTGCGATCGCGATCGAGGCGATGACGCAGGCCGTGCGGCATGCGGCGTTCATGGTGCCGGGTGGCCTCGGCGTGCAGGAGGCGACCGTCGTGCTGCTCGCGCAGATGTTCGGCGTCGATCGCGAGACGGCGCTGTCGCTCGCGCTGGTCAAGCGCGGCCGCGAGGTGCTGTTCGGCTGCATGGCGCTCGGTTCGTGGCAGCTCGCCGAACTCGTGCGCACGCGCCGCCGCATCAACGACGCGCCGCCGGCCGGGCCGCGCGGGCCGCATCCGGCGAGCCGCACGCCCGAAACCGAAGCTGAAACCGAAACGACGCATTGAACACGAGACGGGCCGCGCGCCCGTCTCGCGCTTTTGGCGTCGTGCGGGTATGCTTGCCGCGTGTTTTCTCGACGCGCATTTCTTCCGATGATTTTCCGTTTCCGGCTGCTTCCCGTGACGATGCTGGCCGCCGCGCTGGCGCTGACCGGCTGCGACGACAAGCAAGGTAACCTCGACGTGCAACGCATCAGGGACTTCTTCAACGCGATCAAGCCCGCGCCGCTGCTGCTGAAGGGGCTGAAGGTCGGCGAATCGACCGAGGCCGACGTGCGCGGCACGATGGGCAAGCCCGAGACCGAGCGCGTGTTCACCGACGGCTCGAAGCGTCTCGAATATCCGCGCGGCCCGATGGGCAACCAGACGTGGTTCGTCGATCTCGATGCGAGCGGCCGCTACACGGGCGCGACGCAGGTGCTGACCGCAGAGAATTTCGCGAAGGTGCGCCCCGGGATGAATGAGGACGAGGTGCGCCGCCTGCTCGGCAAGCCCGGCGACATCGCGCAGTATCCGCTGAAGCCCGAGACGGTCTGGAGCTGGCGCTGGCTCGAGGACGGCGTCAACACCGACGCATTCTTCAACGTCCATTTCGGCCCGGACGGGCTTGTCTATACGACTTCGCGCTCCGACATCCTGAAGGGGCGGTGAGCCGGCCCGCGTTCGGCGCTATATCGAAAAAGCGACCGGAAAATTGCAAAAAGTCCGCTTCCCTGCGTGTCATCCGACTGTCAGGAAGCGGCTTTTTTCCTTTTGAAACAGCGGTGTAGGCCGAGTTGCAAATGGCGGGACGGGTTGCTGCGGCGCAGCAATTGCGCACAAGGTGATTTGAGGCAAACAATTTCGCTTGCGACTATCCGCGTCAGCCCGGCGCGGGACAGGCATTCGCGTCGGCATCCATTCCAACTCTGGAGACGCGCGTGTTCCTTTACGGCTTTGGTCCTGTCCTCTGGGCCGGCACCGTGCAGACCATCGAGCTGTCGGTGCTGTCGCTCGCCACTGCGGTGGCGCTGGGGCTGATCGGCGCGGTGGCGAAGCTGTCGCACAACCGGGTGCTGCGAGCGATCGCGACCGGTTATACGACGCTGATCCGCTCGGTGCCCGATCTCGTGCTGATGCTGCTGCTGTTCTACAGCATCCAGATCTGGCTGAACCAGTTCACCGACCTCGTCGGCTGGAACCAGATCGACATCGATCCGTTCGTGGCCGGCGTGCTGACGCTCGGCTTCATCTACGGCGCGTACTTCACCGAGACCTTTCGCGGTGCGTTCCTGTCGGTGCCGCGCGGCCAGCTCGAAGCCGGCGCGGCGTACGGGATGAGCGGGATGCGCGTGTTCGTGCGGATCATGTTTCCGCAGATGATGCGCTTCGCGCTGCCGGGCATCGGCAACAACTGGCAGGTGCTCGTGAAGGCGACCGCGCTGGTGTCGATCATCGGCCTCGCGGACGTCGTGAAGGCCGCGCAGGACGCCGGCAAGAGCACGTTCAACATGTTCTTCTTCATCCTCATTGCGGCGCTGATCTACCTCGCGATCACGACCGTTTCCAACCTCGTGCTGATCCAGCTCGAGAAGCGTTATTCCATGGGCGTGCGGCACGCAGAACTATGATCGAGATCCTCCAGGAATTCGGCAAGGCGTTCCTTTTCTGGGACGGCCAGCGCCTCTCCGGCCTTGCGGTGACGCTGTGGCTGCTCGTCGCGTCGATTTCGCTCGGCTTCGTGTGCGCGGTGCCGCTCGCGGTCGCGCGCGTGTCGAAGAAGAAGTGGGTGTCGATGCCCGTGCGGTTCTACACGTATGTGTTCCGCGGCACGCCGCTCTACGTGCAGTTGCTGCTGATGTACACGGGCATGTACAGCCTCGAGTTCGTGCGATCGCATTCGCTGCTCGACGCGTTCTTCCGCAGCGGCTTCAACTGCGCGATTCTCGCGTTCGCGCTGAACACCTGCGCGTACACGACCGAGATCTTCGCGGGGGCGATCCGCGCGATTCCGCACGGCGAGGTCGAGGCTGCGCGGGCGTACGGGATGACGCCGTTCACGATGTACCGCCGCGTGATCCTGCCGTCGGCGCTGCGTCGCGCGCTGCCGCTGTACAGCAACGAGGTGATCCTGATGCTGCACGCGACGACCGTCGCGTTCACGGCGACCGTGCCGGACATCCTGAAGGTCGCGCGCGACGCGAATTCCGCGACCTACATGGCGTTCCAGTCGTTCGGAATCGCCGCGCTGATCTATCTTGCGGTATCTTTCGCACTCGTCGCGGCGTTTCGCCGCGCGGAGCGCCACTGGCTCGCGTATCTCGCGGCCGGCCGTCATTGATTTCACTTCGAGGAGAGCCAGATGGCCGAGATCACTCAAACGAGCGCTTCCGCTTCCACCAAGCTTGCGGCGGTCGACATCCACAAGCGCTATGGCGACAACGAGGTGCTCAAGGGCGTGTCGCTGAACGCGAAGGCCGGTGACGTCATCAGCATCATCGGCGCGAGCGGTTCGGGCAAGAGCACGTTCCTGCGCTGCATCAATTTCCTCGAGCGGCCGAATGCGGGGCAGATCGTCGTCGACGGCGAGACCGTCCGCACGAAGACCGACCGCACCGGTGCGCTCGAAGTCGCCGATCACAAGCAGCTTCAGCGTATCCGCACGAAGCTCGCGATGGTGTTCCAGCACTTCAATCTGTGGGCGCACATGAACGTGCTCGAGAACGTGATGGAAGCGCCCGTACATGTGCTCGGCATCCCGAAGAAGGAAGCCGAGGATCGCGCGCGCGCGTATCTCGAGAAGGTCGGCCTCGCACCGCGCGTCGAGAAGCAGTATCCGTCGCACCTGTCGGGCGGCCAGCAGCAGCGTGTCGCGATCGCGCGTGCGCTCGCGATGCATCCGGACGTGATGCTGTTCGACGAGCCGACGTCGGCGCTCGACCCGGAGCTGGTGGGCGAAGTGCTGAAGGTGATGCAGAAGCTTGCCGAGGAAGGCCGCACGATGATCGTCGTCACGCACGAGATGGGGTTCGCGCGCAACGTGTCGAATCATGTGATGTTCCTGCATCAGGGGCGGACCGAGGAAGAGGGCGATCCGAAGGAAGTGCTGGTGCGCCCGCAGAGCGAGCGTCTCAAGCAGTTCCTGTCGGGCAGCCTCAAGTAACGCGACAGGGCAGGTTTCATACGTGGTACCGGTGTCTCGTCCCGCAGGCGCCACCCGCACGACGCAGGTGGTGATCGTTGCATTGCCGCCCGTGTCGATGTCGGGCGTGGGCCCGATCGTCGATGCGCTGAATCTTGCGAACGAGATCGACGGGCGGCTGCTGTATCGCTGGCAGGTATGTTCGTGGGACGGGCGGCCCGTGCCGCTCGCGGGCGGCGCGCAATGGCATGCCGATGCGGCGTTCAACGATGCGATCGCGTGCGACTGGCTGATCGTCGTGACCGAGCGGTTTCAGCAGTTTGCCGATTACCGGCTGTTTCTCGCGAGTCTTGCGCGGGTCGGGCAGCGTACGCCGCTCGTGACCGGCATTCATCACGGTGTGTGGTGGCTTGCGATGGCCGGGCAGCTTTCCGGTTATCGCGTGAGCGTGAACTGGGAGACGTATCAACAGTTTGCCGAGCAGTTCGAGCGGTCGATCGTCACGCAGCAGATCTTCGAGATCGATCGGGACCGCGCGACGTGCGCGGGCGGGCAGGCTACCGTGGATTTCATGCTGGCGATGATCGGCCGGGAACATGGGCCCGATCTCGGCGAGCGGATTGCCGATGCGCTTGGTGCGGGGACGTTGAGGAGTGGCGAGGAACGTCAGCGGATTCCTTTCGTTACCGCGCCCGGCGAGCGGCATCCGCGGCTGAACGATGCGTTGCTGTTGATGGAAGCCAATGTCGAGGATCCTTTGACTACCGATGAGATCGCCGAACTCGTCGGCGTGTCGAGGCGGCAGCTCGAGCGGCTCTTTCGACAGTATCTCGGGGCGATGCCCTCGAAGTATTACCTCAATCTGCGGCTGCTCAAGGCAAGGACGCAGTTGCAGCGCACGAGCAAATCGGTCGTGCAGGTTAGTCTTGCCTGTGGGTTTTCTTCTGCCGCGCATTTTTCCAATGCCTATCGCGAGAGGTTCGGGGTGACGCCTCGGGAAGATCGGCGAGCGTGGCTCGAAAAGCAGACTGGCGGCGGTGCGGAGCCTCGGGGCGGCGCGCTTGTTGAGCGCGATGGGAAGGAGTGAGTTTTGGGTGGTTTGCTTGCGGTTTTCGTGAAGCACCTGTGATCGTGTCGGTCTATTAGCGTCGCCCCTGCGCGGGGCGGCGGTTACTTTTCTTTGTCTTGCCAAAGAAAAGTAACCAAAAGAAAGGCGCTCGGAAAACGCATGACTTCCCGGTGCCGTGGCCGTCAGAGTGGATCGCGCAAAAGTGTCCGCGCCAGTCAGGAGACCGGAGCGGTTCGAGCAATGGTTCTGACGCGCCACACCACCCCACAGAGCGGTATACCGCCCGCCAGCTCCATCCTCGCTTCGCTCGGCTGCAAGGTACTTCAGGTCGTGCGGCTTGCGCTCATGTGCTTCCAACCGCGAAGCGTTGCCGGGGCCGACATTCCGGTCACTCATACCATTCGTGCGACCGGGCCGGTTGCCTGCCATCAATGCCCAACTGCGGGGGCGCGCGTTTCCGCGTTCGTTGAGTGCGTCCCTTTTTCTGCAAGGGAGAGGTGCGCATCACGTGCGTAACGAGTTTGGGGCGTGGATTATTTCGATTGTTCTGCTCGAGGGATGTGTACCTGTCGGCCGAGCGAAGCGAGGGCGGAGCTTGCGGGCGGTATACCGCTCTGTTGGGTAGTGAGTGGTGTCAGAACCATTGCTCGAACCACTCCGGTCTCCTGACTGGCGCGGACACTTAGGCGAGGGCCACTCTGATGACCATGGCACCGGGAAGTCATGCGTTTTCCGAGCGCCTTTCTTTTGGTTACTTTTCTTTGGCAAGACAAAGAAAAGTAACCGCCGCCCCGCGCAGGGGCGACGCTAATAGACCGACACGATCACAGGTGCTTCACGAAAACCGCCGGCCGACCACCCAAAAGCCGCAACCAAAAACACCAACCCCCGCCGGGAGGGCAAAATAAAGCGAACTATCCGCTTCCGATAGAACCCGTCGCAATTCCGCAAGACGCTTGCGTCACCCTTACCTAAACTTGATCCTGTTGAACCCTCTTACGAAACCGAAAGGAACGACCATGACGACCTCGACCGTGACCCGCCAGACATTCGACGAAGTGATGGTGCCGGTATTTTCCCCCGCCCCGTTCGTGCCGGATCGCGCAGAGGGCTCCCGCGTGTGGGACACGGCCGGCCGCGAGTACATCGATTTCGCGTGCGGCATCGCGGTGACGTCGCTCGGCCACGGCCACCCGGAACTGCTGAAAGTCCTGGACGAACAAGGCCGCAAGCTCTGGCACATCGGCAACGGCTACACGAACGAGCCGGTGCTGCGCCTCGCGAAACGCCTCGAATCGCTGACCTTCGCCGATCGCGCATTCTTTGCGAACTCGGGCGCGGAAGCGAACGAAGCCGCACTGAAGCTCGCACGCCGCGTCGCGTTCGATCGCCACGGCGCCGACAAATTCGAAATCATCTCGTTCGTGCAGTCGTTCCACGGCCGCACGTTCTTCACGGTCAGCGTCGGCGGCCAGCCGAAGTACTCGGAAGGCTTCGGCCCCGTGCCGGCCGGCATCAAGCACCTGCCGTACAACGACATCGAAGCCGCGAAGGCGGCGATCGGCCCGCAAACCTGCGCGGTGATCGTCGAGCCCGTGCAGGGCGAAGGCGGCGTGATCCCGGCCGATCCGGCCTTCCTGAAGGCGCTGCGCGAAGCGTGCGACGCCAACAACGCACTGCTGATTTTCGATGAAGTGCAAACGGGCGTCGGCCGCACGGGCCAGTTCTACGCGTACATGGACACGGGCGTCACGCCGGACATCCTGACGACCGCCAAGGCGCTCGGCAACGGCTTCCCGATCGGCGCGATGCTGACGACGAACGAACTGGCCGCGCACTTCAAGGTCGGCGTGCACGGCACGACGTACGGCGGCAACCCGCTCGCATCGGCGATCGCCGACAAGGTCGTCGAACTAATCGGCGACCCGGCACTGCTCGAAGGCGTGCGCGAACGCAGCGTGCGCCTGAAGGGCGCACTCGAACGCATCAACGCACGCTTCGGCATCTTCAAGGACATCCGCGGCAAGGGCCTGCTCGTCGGCGCGGAACTCACCGCCGCGTTCGACGGCCGCGCGAAGGACTTCGTCACCGCCGCCGCCGAGAACGGCCTGATCATGCTGATCGCCGGCCCGAACGTGCTGCGCTTCGTCCCGTCGCTGGTGATCCCGTTCGATCTGCTCGACGAAGGCGTCAAGCGCTTCGAGAAGGCGGTCGAACAAGTGCTCGCCGCACAGGAAGCCACCGCGCGCTGATCGGCGCACCCATCGCAGACAGGAACGACGATGCTATTTGTTCGCCCCGGCAAACTCACGGATCTCGATGCGCTCGCGCACATGGCGCGCACCGCGCAGCCGGTCCTGCACTCGCTGCCGCACGACCGCGCGGCGCTCGAAGCGCGCGTGGCGCTCTCCGAGGATTCGTTTCGCGCGGACGTCGACTTCGCCGGCGAGGAGTTCTACCTCTTCGTGCTCGAGGATTCGTCGACGGGCAAGCTGCTCGGCACGGCGAGCATCGTGGCCGCGGCCGGCTACTCGGAGCCGTTCTACGCGTTCCGCAACGACGCACTGATCCACGCGTCGCGCGAGCTGCACGTGAACCGCAAGATCCACGCGCTCACGATGTCGCACGAGCTGACCGGCAAGAGCCGGCTCGCCGGCTTCTACGTCGATCCGTCGCTGCGCGGCGACGCGGCCGCGCACCTGATCTCGCGCGCCCGGATGATGTACATCGCCGCGAACCGCCGCCGCTTCACGCCCGAAGTGTTCACGCTGCTGCTCGGCGTGAGCGACGGCAACGGCGCATCGCCGTTCTGGGAAGCGGTGGGCCGCAAGTTCTTCGGCCGCGACTTCACCGACGTCGACATCGCGTCGGGCGGCCGCAGCCGCACGTTCATCGCGGAAGTGATGCCGGCCTATCCGATCTACGTGCCGCTGCTGCCGGAAGCCGCGCAGCGCGTGCTCGGCGAGCCGAACGAGACGGCATTGCTCGCGTACGACATCCATCTCGAGGAAGGCTTCGAGCCCGACCGCTTCGTCGACATCTTCGACGCGGGCCCGGTGCTGACCGCGCAGGTCGACCGCACCGCGTGCGTGAGGCACGGCACGGAGCGCGTCGTGCGCGAGGCCGCGCACCAGCAGGGCGACGTCGCGTACATGGTGTCGACGGGCAGCGACGAATCGTTCCGCTGCGTGCTGGCCGACCTGCCGGGCGATACGGCCGATGCACGGGGCCATGCACCGCTGGCCGGCGACGTGCGCGCGGCGCTCGATGTGAAGGATGGCGATGTCGTGCGCTGCGTGCCGCTGCACCGCCGCGACGATGAAGATTTGAAGGGGGACGCAGCATGATCGTCGTTCGGGTCGTACAAACGGGCGACGTCGACGCGCTCGTGTCGCTCGCGAAGGAAACCGGGCCGGGCCTGACCACGTTCAAGCCCGACCGCGACGCGCTCGCCGCGCGCATCGAGCGCACGCGCCGCACGCTGGCGGGCGAGGCCGCGCCGGGCGAAGCCGGCTACTTCTTCGTGATGGAAGAATCGAAGACGGGCGACATCGCGGGCGTGTGCGGGATCGAATCGCAGGTCGGCCTCGAACAGCCGTTCTACAACTATCGCGTAAGCACGGTCGTGCACGCGAGCCAGGAGCTCGGCGTGTGGACGCGGATGTCCGCGCTGAACATCTCGCACGACCTGACGGGCTATGCGGAAGTGTGCTCGCTGTTCCTGAGCCCGCGCTATCGCACGGGCGGTGTCGGCGGCCTGCTGTCGCGCTCGCGCTTCATGTTCATCGCGCAGTTCCGCGAGCGCTTCCCGGAACGCATCTGCGCGGAACTGCGCGGCCACTTCGACGAAGACGGCACGTCGCCGTTCTGGCGTGCAGTCGGTTCGCACTTCTACCAGATCGATTTCAACGCGGCCGACTACCTGAGCTCGCACGGCCGCAAGTCGTTCCTCGCGGAACTGATGCCGCGCTACCCGGTGTATGTCGACCTGCTGCCGCAGGACGCGCAGGACGCGGTCGGCCTCACGCACCGCGACACGCTGCCGGCCCGCAAGATGCTCGAAGCGGAAGGGCTGCGTTACCAGAACCACGTCGACATCTTCGACGCGGGCCCCGTGCTCGAATGCCACGTGAACGACTTGCGCACGGTGCGCGAGAGCGTCGTCGTGCCGGTCGCGATCGGTGTGCCCGACGCGCAGGGCGACCATCCGCCGACGTCGCTCGTATCGAATACGTCGCTCGCCGATTTCCGCGTCGGCGTCGCGCCGGGCGTGGTCGCGAACGGTTCGTTCGTGCTGTCGGCCGACGATGCCGTCGCGCTCGACGTGAAGGCCGGCGATCCGGTCCGCGTGCTGCCGCTCAAAGTCAAACAGGGATAAACGAATCATGACGGAACTCTTCATCGACGGCGCCTGGGTCGCAGGCTCGGGCCCCGTCTTCGCTTCGCGCAACCCGGGTACCGACGAGATCGCATGGCAGGGCGACAGCGCGTCGGCGGCCGACGTCGACCGCGCGGTCGCGAGCGCGCGCCGCGCGTTCGCCGGCTGGTCGGCGCTCGACTTCGAATCGCGCTGCGCGATCGTGAAGCGCTTCGCGGCCTTGCTCAACGAACGCAAGGAAGCGATCGCGACCGCGATCGGCCGCGAGACGGGCAAGCCGCTGTGGGAAGCGCGCACCGAAGTCGCGTCGATGGCCGCGAAGGTCGGCATCTCGATCCAGGCATACCAGGAACGCACGGGCGAGAAGCGCCAGGACATGGCCGACGGCGTCGCGGTGCTGCGCCACCGCCCGCACGGCGTCGTCGCGGTGTTCGGCCCGTACAACTTCCCCGGCCACTTGCCGAACGGCCATATCGTGCCCGCGCTGATTGCCGGCAACACGGTCGTGTTCAAGCCGTCGGAGCTTGCACCGGGCGTCGCGCGCGCGACGGTCGAGGTGTGGAAGGAAGCCGGGCTGCCGGCCGGCGTGCTGAACCTCGTGCAGGGCGAGAAGGATACGGGCATCGCGCTCGCGAATCATCGGCAGATCGACGGGCTGTTCTTCACGGGCAGCTCGGACACAGGCACGCTGCTGCACCGGCAGTTCGGCGGCCGTCCGGAAATCGTGCTCGCGCTCGAGATGGGCGGCAACAACCCGCTCGTGATCGGCGAAGTCGAGGACATCGATGCGGCCGTGCATCACACGATCCAGTCGGCATTCCTGTCGGCCGGCCAGCGCTGCACGTGCGCGCGCCGCATCTTCGTGCCGCAGGGCGCGTTCGGCGAGCGCTTCCTCGCGCGCTTCGCCGACGTCACGTCGAAGATCACGGCCGACGTGTTCGATGCCGATCCGCAGCCGTTCATGGGCGCGGTGATCTCGGCGCGCGCGGCGGCGAAGCTCGTCGACGCGCAGTCGCGCCTGATCGGGCAGGGCGCGAAGCCGATCGTCGCGATGACGCAGCGCGATCCGCGTCTCGGTTTCGTGAACGCGGCGATCGTCGACGTGACGGGCGTGGCGAACCTGCCCGACGAAGAGCATTTCGGCCCGCTCGCGCAGATCGTCCGCTACGCGACGTTCGACGAAGCGATCGAGCGCGCGAACGACACGGCGTTCGGCCTGTCCGCCGGCCTGCTTGCCGACGACGTGCGTGCCTGGGAGCACTTCCGCCGCACGATCCGCGCCGGGATCGTCAACTGGAACCGGCCGACCAACGGCGCATCGTCCGCCGCGCCGTTCGGCGGCACGGGCCGCTCGGGCAACCATCGCCCGAGCGCGTACTACGCGGCCGACTATTGCGCGTATCCGATGGCGTCGGTGGAAAGCACGCAACTGACTTTGCCCGCGAGCCTGTCGCCGGGCCTGCATTTCTGATCGAGGGAACGACGATGAACGCACAAGAAGCCAATTTCGACGGGCTCGTCGGCCCGACCCACAACTACGCCGGGCTGTCGTTCGGCAACGTGGCGTCGCTCAACAACGAGAAGTCGGCCGCGAACCCGAAGGCCGCCGCGAAGCAGGGGCTGCGCAAGATGAAGCAGCTCGCGGATCTCGGTTTCGCGCAGGGCGTGCTGCCGCCGCAGGAGCGGCCGTCGCTGCGCCTGCTGCGCGAGCTCGGCTTCTCGGGCAAGGACGCGGACGTGATCGCGAAGGCCGCGAAGCAGGCGCCCGAGCTGCTCGCGGCGGCGAGTTCGGCGTCGGCGATGTGGACCGCGAACGCGGCCACCGTCAGCCCGTCGGCCGACACGAGCGACGGCCGCGTGCACTTCACGCCGGCGAACCTGTGCAGCAAGCTGCATCGCGCGATCGAGCACGAAGCGACGCGCCGCACGCTGTCGACGTTGTTCGCCGATCCCGCGCACTTCGCGGTGCACGAAGCGCTGACGGGCACGCCGGCGCTCGGCGACGAAGGCGCGGCGAACCACACGCGCTTTTGCGCCGAATACGGCAAGCCGGGCATCGAGTTCTTCGTATACGGCCGTGCGGAATACCGCCGCGGCCCCGAGCCGAAGCGTTTCCCGGCACGCCAGACCTTCGAGGCGAGCCGCGCGGTCGCGCATCGCCACGGGCTCGCCGAAGAAGCGACGGTCTACGCGCAGCAGGATCCGGACGTGATCGACGCCGGCGTGTTCCACAACGACGTGATCTCGGTCGGCAACCGCGACACGCTGTTCACGCACGAGCGCGCATTCGTCAACAAGCAGGCGATCTACGACACGCTGACCGCCGCGCTCGACGCACGCGGCGCGCGCCTGAACGTGATCGAGGTGCCCGACGCGGCCGTGAGCGTGAACGACGCGGTGACGTCGTATCTGTTCAACAGCCAGCTGCTGTCGCGCGCGGACGGCTCGCAAGTGCTCGTCGTGCCGCAGGAATGCCGCGAGAACGCGAACGTCGCGGCCTATCTCGACCGTCTCGCGGCCGGCAACGGCCCGATCCATGACGTGCTCGTGTTCGACCTGCGCGAAAGCATGAAGAACGGCGGCGGCCCCGCGTGCCTGCGCCTGCGCGTCGTGCTGAACGAGGCGGAGCGCGCGGCGGTCACGTCGAACGTGTGGATCGACGACACGCTGTTCGCGTCGCTCGACGCGTGGATCGACAAGCACTATCGCGATCGCCTCGCACCGGAAGACCTCGCCGATCCGGCGCTGCTCGACGAATCGCGCACGGCGCTCGACGAGCTCACGCAGATCCTGCGCGTCGGGTCGCTGTATGACTTCCAGCGCTGACGCACCGATGTCCGCCGCCGCGCCGCTCGACGACTTTCTCGCGTTCACGCTGGCCGGCGGCACGCCGGACGTGACCGACGGCGCCTGCGCGGGCGGGGCAGTCCGCTGGCAATGGCTCGGCGACGGGCTGCTCGCGCTCGAACCGGCCGCGGCTGACGGTGCGGCGCGCGCGAGCGTGCTCGTATCGGCGGGCGTGCACGGCGACGAGACGGCGCCGATCGAGCTGCTGTCGATGCTCGTGCGCGATCTCGCATCGGGCGCGCTGCCGCTCGCGTGCCGGCTGCTGGTCGTGCTCGGCAACGTGCCGGCGATGCGTGCCGGCGAGCGTTATCTCGACGACGACCTGAACCGCCTGTTCAGCGGCCGTCACGCGCAGGTGCCCGCGAGCCGCGAAGCGCCGCGCGCCGCGCAGCTCGAAGCGGCGGCTGCCGCGTTCTTCGCGGCGGCGCCGGCGGGCGGCGTGCGCTGGCACATCGACATGCATACGGCGATCCGCGCGTCGGTGTTCGAACAGTTCGCGCTGCTGCCGCATACCGGCACGCCGCCGACGCGCACGATGGTCGAATGGCTCGGCGACGCGCGTATCGCGGCCGTGCTGCTGCATACGGCGAAGGGCAACACGTATTCGCATTTCACGGCCGAGCACTGCGGCGCGCTCGCATGCACGCTGGAACTCGGCAAGGTGCGGCCGTTCGGCCAGAACGATCTGACGCGCTTCGCGCCGGCCGACCTGGCCGTGCGTCGACTCGTATCGGGTGCGCGGAGCGACGCCGGGGCCGCGTTGCCGCGCGTATTCACCGTGATCGACCAGATCACGAAGCAGAGCGACGCGCTCGAGCTGTTCGTCGCGGCCGACGTCGCGAACTTCACCGCGTTCGCGCGCGGCACGGTGCTCGCGCAGGACGGCGACTACCGCTACACGGTGACGCACGACGAGGAACGGATCGTGTTTCCGAACCCGACCGTGAAGCCGGGCCTGCGCGCGGGTCTGCTCGTCGTCGACACGACGCGCGAGACGCTCGCGGCACTTGTCTGAGCGCGTGTCCCGACCGATTGCGCGGCCGTGAAGGCCCCGGCCCCCGGCCTTGCATATTTGCGACATCGTCTTGCAAGTTCGGCGGCCGGCGCGGCCGGCGCCGCGCACGCACCGCAGCATCCCGCGCGGACGGCCGCTTTGCCGTATCGGGCCGCGCGGATTGGTACAATCGCGGCCTTGCGGCTGTTGCGCCGCATCACGGCGCGGCATCGACATTGTCGCGGCCATCCGGCCCTGCAATGATGCAAGCGCCCGTAGTTCCGGAACATTCGAGTATCGAGGAGAGCACCTGATGAAGTTGGATTGGCGTAAAGTGGCCGCGCACGCGGTGGTGGCGGCATCGGCCGTGGCGGCAGGCAGCGCGTTTGCCGCGGATCTGAAGGAGATCCGGTTCGGCGTCGAGGCCTCGTACGCACCGTTCGAATACAAGACGCCCGACGGCAAGCTGACCGGCTTCGACATCGATATCGGCAACGCGGTGTGCGCGAAGCTGAAGACGAAGTGCGTGTGGGTCGAGAACGACTTCGACGGCCTGATCCCCGCGCTGCAGGCGCGCAAGTTCGACGCGATCAACTCGGACATGACGATCACCGACCAGCGCAAGCACGCGATCGCGTTCACCGATCCGATCTACACGATTCCGAACCAACTGATCGCGAAGCAGGGCAGCGGCCTGCTGCCGACCCCGCAATCGCTGAAGGGCAAGCGCGTCGGCGTGCTGCAGGGCACGATCCAGGAAGCGTACGCGAAGAAGAAGTGGGCGCCGGCCGGCGTCGAAGTCGTGCCGTACCAGACGCAGGACCTGGCCTATGCCGACCTGAAGTCGGGCCGTCTCGACGCGACGTTCCAGGATTCGGAAGCCGGTTCGAAGGGCTTCCTGACCAAGCCGCAGGGCCAGGGCTTCGCGTTCGCGGGCGGCACGGTCAGCGACACCGAGATCCTCGGCTCGGGCGTCGGCTTCGGCCTGCGCAAGAACGACGCGGCGCTGAAGACCGCGCTCGATCAGGCGCTGAAGGACCTGAAGGCCGACGGCACGATCGACAACCTCGCGAAGAAGTACTTCAGCGTGCCCGTGACGCTCAAATAAGCGTTTCGTTCGATCGCACGATGCAAGCAAACCGGCCGCTTATGCGGCCGGTTTGCGTTCGGGAGGCTGGAAACGACGCGGGCAGGCCGCCGCTGGCCGCGCTACGCGGGAAAGAACCGGCCCAGTTCGCGCGCGAGCTCGTTGAGCACGCTCATCTCCTGCTGCGCGATCTTGCGCGCGGGCTGCGCACCTGCCCAGTCGCCGTACAGCAGCGCGACGGTCGTCGTGCCGACCCGCACGGGCAGCAGCACGAACGCGCGCGCGTCGTCAAACGCGTCCAGATACCACGCGGGCAGGCGCTTGAGCATCTTCGGTTCCTGCGCCTGCTCGATGAAGATGCCGACCGAATTCGTGATCGCGAGATGAAACACGTCCGGCTCGAAGCGTTCGTCGAAGCGCAGCCGGCGGAGCGCCGTATCGACGCCGGGGCCGAAGCCGAGGCGCGCGGCGAACGTGCCGTCGTCGTGACGCACGAACATCACGGTGCGCGTGAACGCGAGGCCGGCCAGCAGGCTTTCCGACGCGAGCGCGAGCACCGGCGTCAGCACATGCTCGGACGGCAGCGCGCGCAGGTCCGCGAGGCCGGCTTCGAGGCATGCCTCGGGCTCGGCCTGCGCGCGCGCGATCGCATCGGCGTTCGCGCGCAGCTCGACGATCTCGCGCATCACGGTGTCGCTCGCTTCCTCGCGCGCGAGCAGCTCGGCGATCTCGACGAGCGCGTCGGACTCCATGTCGAGCTCCGTGCCGTAGTGCTGCGCGAGCGTCGCAATGCGCGCGTCGCGCTGCGGGCTCGCGGGCATCATGAGCGCGCTCGCGACCTCGGTCGAGCAGCGGCTCACCGCGCGCAGCCAGCGTACGCGGTCGGCCGGGCCGTCGTCGGCCACATGGCCCGCGTTGCGGTCGTCGTCGTATTCGTAGTCGAACGCGTCGGCATGGGCCGCGTGATCGTCGTTGGCCATCCCCGCGCGAATCACGTCGGGCAGCCGCCAGCGCGCGGCCGCTTCGAGCCCGATCTCGTCGAAGCCGACGCCGAGCA
The DNA here is from genome assembly GCF_049805555.1 of Burkholderia sp. DN3021. Classification (NCBI taxonomy): domain Bacteria; kingdom Pseudomonadati; phylum Pseudomonadota; class Betaproteobacteria; order Burkholderiales; family Burkholderiaceae; genus Burkholderia; species Burkholderia sp. DN3021. The sequence goes on from NZ_JBNCAB010000003.1 coordinate 170,693, forward strand.
CGTCGATGCACGCGGCCGCTTCGTCGCCGTTCAGTTCGGCCGTGCGCCGGCGGATCCGGTCCCATTCGCTGTCGAGATAGCAGACCACCAGCAGCTTGCCGACCTGGCGCATCAGCGTGCAGACGACGGCTTCCTCGCCGCCGCGCAGCTCGGCGTGCTCGGTCAGCTTGCGCGCGACGCAGCCGGACAGCAGCGCGCGGTTCAGTTCGAGCTTCGCGTCGATGCGTCGCGGCGTGCTGTGGTGGAAATGGTCGACGAGCTTCAGCCCGACGACGAGATGGCCGACCGCGTCGAGGCCGAGCACCATCAGCGCGCGGGTGACGGTCGTGATGTTGCCGCCGAATGCCATGTACATCGCGGAGTTCGCGAGCCGCAGCACTTTCTGCGTGAGCGCGAAATCCGACAGCACGACGCGCACGAGCGCCGTGAAGTCGAGGTCGTCGTTCTTCATCGCGGCCATCGTCGCGCGCAGCGATTCCGACAGCAGCGGGAAGTCGCCCCGTTCGTTCATCCGGGCCCACAGCTTGTCGAGCAATGCGGTGCGGGGCAGGTGTTCGGTGATTGACATACGGATCTGTCCGGTTCGCCGCGCGCGTCAGGCGGCGGCGTGCAGGTGCAGTTGCTGCGCCTCGAAGCGCCGTGCGAGTTCCTCGGACGGCAGCGCCTGGCAGACGAGCCAGCCCTGGATGTGATTGCAGCCCATCTCCGTCAGCAGTTCGCGCTGCGCCTCGGTCTCGACGCCTTCGGCGACGAGCTCGAGATCGAGCGTCTGCGCGAGGCCGACCACCGCCGACACGATCGCGCGGTCGTTGCGCGACGTCAGCAGGTTCTCGACGAAGCTGCGGTCGATCTTCAGCTTCGCAAGCGGGAAGCGCTGCAGGTACGCGAGGCTCGAATAGCCGGTGCCGAAATCGTCGATCGCGAAACGGATGCCGAGATCGGTCAGCTCCTCGAGCAGCCCCTTCGCGTGCGCGGGGTCGTGCATCAGCAGGCTTTCGGTGATTTCGAGCACGATGCGGCGCGGGTCGATGCCCGTCAGCGCGATCGCCTCGCGCACGCTCTGCGTGAAGCGCGGGTCGCGGAACTGCTGCGGCGACACGTTGACCGCCACGTACTGCAGCGCGAGCCCCTGACGGTCCCATGCGACGAGCTGCATGCACGCGGCCTTGAGCACCCAGTTACCGAGATAGTTGATCAGGCCGATCGATTCGGCGAGCGGAATGAAGGTCGCCGGCGGCACGAGGCCGTGCACCGGATGGCGCCAGCGGATCAGCGCCTCGACGCCGACCACCGCGCACGACTGGCTGTGCGTGATCGGCTGGAAATGGAGCGAAAACTCGCCGTTGCGCACGCCGTCGTACAGATCGGCTTCGAGCTTCAGCCGTTCGGCGTCGGCCGGATCGTCGACAGGCGCATGGAACGCGAGCGCGTTGCCGCCCGATGCCTTCGCCTGCGCGAGCGCGTGATCGGCGCGGCGCAGCAGCGGGCTGTGGTGCTGCGCGCGATGCGGCGCGGCACGCTCGTCCGGATAGAGCGCGATGCCGATGCTGGCGGACAAGTGCACCGTCTGCCCCTGGTACACGTAGGGTTCGCGCACCGCGGCCTGCAGCCGGCGCGCGAGCGCGTCGGCGGCATGGCTCGCCTGCGCGCGGTCCGGCGCGCCGAGCACGATCGCGAACTTGTCGCTTGCGACGCGCGCGAGCCGTTCGTTCGGCGTGACGAGTGCCTTCAGCCGCTGCGCGGTTTCGCGCAGCAGCGTGTCGCCCGCGTCGTAGCCGAGCGCGCGGTTGATCCGCTGGTAGTCGTCGAGGTCGAGCAGCAGCAGCGCCGCGCAGGTGCCGTCCTCGTCGGCGGTCTGCTGCGCGCGCATCAGCGCGGGCACGAGCGCGGACAGGTTGTCGAGCCCCGTCATCGGATCGTGGTGCATTTCGTACGTGAGGCGCGCCTCGAGCGCTCGCCACGACGACACGTCGAACGCCGCGATCGCGAAGCCGTCGACCCCGAGGTGACGGCTCTTGAACGCGCGAATCTCGACGTCGAGCGGGTAGGTCAGCGACTTGACGATGCACATCGTCGCCTTCTCGACCTGGCCCGAATGCGCGGCGCGTGCAAGCAGGCCTTCGAGCGCCGCGGTATCCTGTTCGGCGATCAGGTCGCGCAGCGTCAGCGTGTGCAGGTAGTCGCGGTGGTAGCCGATGAAGCGCAGGCTCGCGTCGGACACGTACAGAAAGCGCAGCTCGCGGTCGACATGGGCGAGGAAATCCACCGTGCCGACCGTCTGTTCCAGCCAGTTGCGCACGGAGTCGTCGCGCCGCGGCGCGCCGGCGCGCGCGGGCATCAGCGCACCGCCCGACCAGGCGAAACGGCGCAGCGTATGCAAGGCGCTGCGCCAGGAGCCCTTGCGTGACGTCTGTTTCCTGTTGGCTTCCATGTTTCTCGCTGACGTGAAGGGCTGGAACCGGTTGTCCGGAAGGAATAACGGCAGACTGTGCGGAATCTTTAACGGGCCGGGCGCGGATGGCGCTGCCGCTGGACCGGATCATGCACGTGCGTTTGACAGGCGAACGCCAACGTGGCCTACATCGAGGCTGACTTTATAAGAAATGAGGACGCAGATGAAGCGAAAACTGTTGCTGGGCGCCGCGGCGGCGCTGGTGGCCTGCCATGCGCTGATGGCACAGGCGCAACTGAAGCCGGGCGCCGCGGCGCCGGACTTCACGACGCAGGCGTCGCTGGGCGGCAAGACTTACATGTACTCGCTCGCCGACGCGCTGAAGCATGGGCCGGTCGTGCTGTATTTCTACCCGGCCGCGTTCACGAAGGGCTGCACGATCGAGGCGCATGCGTTCGCGGATGCGGTCGACCGTTACAAGGCTTATGGCGCGACGGTGATCGGCGTATCGGCAGACAATATCGACACGCTGACGAAATTCTCGGTGAGCGAGTGCCGGAGCAAGTTCCCGGTCGCGGCCGACCCGGACGCGAAGATCATCCGCGAATACGACGCGAAGCTGCCGGCGCTCGACCGCGCGAACCGCGTGTCCTACGTGATTTCGCCGGAAGGGAAGATTCTGTACGAATACACGAGCCTGTCGCCCGACAAGCACGTCGAGAACACGCTGGCCGCCGTGAAGGCGTGGGCCGACGCGCATCCGAAGCAGTAAGCGGCAGGCCCACGCGTAAGCGGCCCGTCGTGCGGGCCGCGGGCACGGGAAAACGCGCCGCCTCGCGAGGCGGCGCGCGTGGAGCCGCGTTATGCGCGCAATGCCTGCTCGATCGGCACGCCGCCGCCGACGAAGCCGACGATCTTGCGCGAGATGCCGAGCTTGATCGCCTCGATCGCGGCCCAGGCGACATCCTGGCGCGATACCGGCGGCGCCGGCTCGACGCGCTCCTCGGTCAGCGCGATCTTGCCGACGCCCGGCGTGTCCGTGAGCGGGCCGGGGCGCAGGATCACGTAGTCGACGCCGGATGCGATCACGCGCTCGTCGCCTTCGCGCTTCATCTGCGAATAGTGGCGCAGCGCGTCGGGGCTCTGCTCGGGCCAGTACGCGGACAGCGAGCTGATCACGACGAGCTTCTGCACGTTGTACGCCAGCGCATACTCGGCCGCGCGGGCGACCGCGTCGCGGTCGATCTGCTCCTCTTCGGCCGCGCCTTCCGATTCGGCCGAGCCGGCCGTATAGATCACGTGCGTGATGCCCTGGAATGCGTGCGAGAAATCGTCCGTCAGATCGGCCTCGACGACCTTCGCGCCCGGCAGCGCATAGCCGTGCCGGCGCACCAGCGCCGTGACCTCGAACTCCGGCTGCTTGAGCAGCAGATCCGCGCAGGCCTGGCCGGTGCGGCCGGTCGCGCCAATCAGCAGTACCTTCGTCGTCATGAAACCGCTCCTTGCTCGATGCGTCGTCCTCCCAGATAGGGACGGACGACCGATAACTCAAGTGTAATGTCGAATCGCGGCGGCGGCGTACAGGTAATAAGGGGCGTACCGGCGCGGGCTTCCGGTGCGGATACGCGGTCCCCGGCGACATGGCGCACGTTCGGGCGGTCATTCATTCACCCGGATTCGGGAATGACGCGCCGACCGGCTATCATGTGCGCGATGCATTTTTCGACGCTACGTCCTATAACGCGTCGGCCAACCGGTTGGAGTACACATGGCATTACCCCTGGACAACGTCAGCATGGCCGTGTTCTGCGACTTCGAGAACGTCGCGCTCGGCGTGCGCGACGCGAAGTACGAGAAATTCGACATCCAGCCCGTGCTGGAGCGCTTGCTGCTGAAGGGCAGCATCGTCGTGAAGAAGGCCTATTGCGACTGGGATCGCTACAAGGGCTTCAAGGCGTCGATGCACGAGGCGAGCTTCGAGCTGATCGAGATTCCGCACGTGCGCCAGTCGGGCAAGAATTCGGCCGACATCCGGCTCGTCGTGGACGCGCTCGATCTCTGCTACACGAAGTCGCACGTCGATACGTTCGTGATCATCAGCGGCGACTCGGACTTTTCGCCGCTCGTGTCGAAGCTGCGCGAGAACGCGAAGAAGGTGATCGGCGTCGGCGTGAAGAAATCGACGTCGGACCTGCTGGTCGCGAACTGCGACGAATTCATCTTCTACGACGATCTGGTGCGCGAGCAGCAGCGCACGCTCGCGAAGCGCGAACAACAGCAGCGCGCCGGCAACGGCGGCGCGAAGCGGCCCGACGAGCCGTCGCGCAAGCACGACATGGACGCGCGCAAGGCCGAGGCGATCGCGCTGGCGGTCGAGACGTTCGACGCGCTCGCGTCGGAGCGCGACGACGTCGGCAAGATCTGGGCGTCGGTGCTCAAGAGCGCGATCAAGCGCCGCAAGCCGGATTTCAACGAGTCGTACTACGGGTTCCGCGCGTTCGGCAACCTGCTCGACGAGGCGCAGGCGCGCGGCCTGCTCGAAGTGGGGCGCGACGACAAGTCGGGCGCGTTCGTGTCGCGGGCACGCCAGCCGGCGGCTGCGGAGCACGTCGCGGCGGGCGGTGAAGGCGCCGCCGCGCACCACGGCACGCGCGCGGCGGAGCCGGCGCGGGCCGGGCGCGAATCGCGACGTCGCGGGCAGCGGGCGGAAGCGGTCGTGCACGAAAGCGTGCAGGTCGAAGCGCAGGAGGCGGTCGTTGCCGAAGTCGCCGACGCAGCGGCGGTCGCGCCTGCCGTCACGGCCGATGCGGCCGATACGCACGGCGACGCGAAGGACGGCCGCAAGCGCGCACGCAAGAGTGCGGCGAAGAAGACCGGCGCGAAGAAAACCGCCGCCGCGAAGAGCGCCGGCCGTCACGAGGCCGGGAAGCCGGACGACGCCGCGCATGGCGCGGCGCAGCACGGTGGCGACAAGCACGCGCACGGCAGGCATGCCGACGACGCACATCGCGATGCGGGGCAGGGCGACGACCGGCACGCCGCGGTGACGCATGCCGAGCCGGCGGCCGGCGATTTCGGCGGCGAGGTTGCCGCGGCGCAGCCGTCGCATGACGCCGCGCCGGTCGAATCGGCTGCCGAAGCACCGGCCGCTGCCAAGCCGAAGAAGCCGGCCCGCAAGGCGGCGCCGCGCGCGCGACGTCCGCGCAAGACGGCGGCTACCGAGTAAATAAACCGCAGCCGGGCCGGGATCGTCCGAAACAGGACGGCACCCGGCCCGCGCAATACCGGCCGGCGCAACGCCGGCCGGCCTGCCGAGCTAACCGTTCAGCACATACGGCCGCGTCATCACTTCGAGGAAATGGCCGTCCGGATCGTCGAAATACACGCCGCGGCCGCCGTTGTGGCGGTAGATGTCGCCGGGCTGCCGCTTTGCCGGATCGGCCCAGTGCGGCAGCCCGCGCTCGCGAATGCGCGCGAACACGCGGTCGAAGCCGGCTTCGTCGGTCAGGAACGCGTAATGCTGCGCCGCGATCTCCCCCGTCTTTTCGTAAAAATCGAGCGACACGCCGTTGTCGAGCGCGACGACCAGCATCGCGCCGAACGGCGTCGGCGGCGGCAGTTCCAGAAGCTCGGTGAGGAAGCGGCTCGACGCGTGCTTGTCTCGGCACCAGACGATCGTGTGGTTCAACTGGACGTTCATGGCGTGTTCCCGTGAAGGGCGCCGCGGTGGGCATGGAAACACGATAGCCGATTGCCGCCGGTGTTCAAGCGCGGAAAGCGGCCGCCTGACGGGCGGCCGCTGCCATCATTCCCCGGCGACCGCCGGCCCGCCCGGATTCCGGCGGTTGCGCCGCTTCTCGGCCCACACGCGCAGCCGGTCCATGTACAGATAGACGACCGGCGTCGTATAGAGCGTCAGCACCTGCGACACGACCAGGCCGCCGGCGATCGCGATCCCGAGCGGCGCGCGCAGCTCGGCGCCGTCGCCGCTGCCGAGCGCGAGCGGCAGCGCGCCGAGCAGTGCCGCCATCGTCGTCATCATGATCGGGCGGAAGCGCAGCAGGCACGCCTCGTGGATCGCGTCGAACGACGACTTCCGGTTGTTGCGCGTCTGGTCGATCGCGAAATCGACCATCATGATCGCGTTCTTCTTCACGATGCCGATCAGCAGGATCACGCCGATCAGCGCGATGATGCTGAACTCGGTCTTGAACAGCAGCAGCGCGAGCAGCGCGCCGACGCCGGCCGACGGCAGCGTCGACAGGATCGTGATCGGGTGGATGTAGCTCTCGTACAGGATCCCGAGCACGATATAGACGGCCAGCAGCGCGGCGAGGATCAGGATCGGCTGGTCGTTCAACGACTGCTGGAACGCCTGCGCGGTGCCCTGGAAGCTGCCGACGATCGTCGGCGGGACGCCGACCTGCGCCATCGTCTGGTAGATCACCTGCGTCGCCTGCGACAGCGACACGCCCGGCGGCAGGTTGAACGAGATCGTCGTCGCGACGAACAGCCCCTGGTGGTTGACCGACAGCGGTGTCGTGCTCGGCCCGAACGTCGCGATCGCCGACAGCGGGATCATCGTCGACTTCGACGTCGATACCGATGCGCCCGACGACGCGCTCGACTTGCCGCTGGCCGCGATCGAGTTGAGCGCCTGGTTGCGCGCGGAATCGGACGCGATCGCCGCGGCGCTCTGTGCGGCCGTGCCGGCGCTCGACGTGCCGGCCGACGTCGCGACGTAGGTGCCGGCCGCCGCGTTGGTGGTCTGCGAGCCGTTCGCGCTGCCGCCCGACGTGCTGATCCATACCTGGTTCAGCATCGCGGGGCTCTGCCAGTATTTCGGCGCGACTTCCATCACGACGTGGTACTGGTTCAGCGGGTTGTAGATCGTCGAGACCTGGCGCTGGCCGAACGCGTCGTACAGCGTGTTGTCGATCTGTGCGGGCTTGATGCCGAACCGCGCGGCCGTCGCGCGGTCGATCGTCACCATCGCCTCGAGGCCGCCTTGCTGCTGGTCGGAGTTCACGTCGGTCAGCTCGGGGCGCTTTTGCAGCGCCTCGGTCAGGATCGGCCCCCACTTGTACAGGTCGGCGCTCGAATCGCCGAGCAGCGTGAACTGGTACTGCGCGTTGCTTTGCCGGCCGCCAACGCGGATGTCCTGCGCGGCCTGCAGGAACGTGCGCGCGCCCGCGACGTCCGCCAGCGGCGGGCGCAGTTGCTGGATCACCTGGTCGGCCGACAGCTTGCGCTCGGTGCGGTCCTTCAGCGTGACGAACATGAAGCCCGAGTTGGTCTGCGTGCCGCCGGTGAAGCCCGCGACGCTCTTCACGTTCGGATTGCTCTGCACGATCCGCATCATTTCGGAGAACTTCAGCTTCATCGCCTGGAACGACGTCGACTGGTCGGCCTGGATGCCGCCGATCATCAGCCCGGTGTCCTGCTGCGGGAAGAAGCCCTTCGGCACGACGATGTACAGGTAGACGTTCAGCCCGATCGTGGCGAACAGGGTCATCAGGATCAGCAGCGGCCGGCGCAGCGCCCACGACAGCGAGCGCTCGTAGCCGCGCTGCATGCGCGTGAAGCCGCGCTCGAGGAAGCGCGCGAAGCGGCCTTCGCTTCGCGGGTCGTGCGACTCGGGCAAGAGGCGCGCGCACATCATCGGCGTGACGGTGAGCGACACCGCGAGCGACACGGCGATCGCGAGCGACAGCGTCAGCGCGAACTCGCGGAACAGGCGCCCGACGATGCCGCCCATCAGCAGGATCGGCAGGAACACGGCGACGAGCGAGATGCTCATCGACAGCACCGTGAAACCGACCTCGCGCGCGCCGTCGAATGCGGCCTGCATCCGCGATTTGCCGTTCTCGATGTGCCGCGAGATGTTCTCGAGCACGACGATCGCATCGTCGACGACGAAGCCGGTCGCGACGATCAGCGCCATCAGCGACAGGTTGTCGATCGAGAAGCCGAGCAGGTACATCGCGCCGAACGTGCCGATGATCGAGATCGGCACCGCGACGCTCGGGATCAGCGTCGCGCGCCAGTTGCGCAGGAACAGGAACACGACCATCACGACGAGGCTGACCGCGATCAGCAGCGTGTGCTCGGTGTCCTTCAGCGACGCGCGGATCGTCGTCGACCGGTCGAGCACGGGCGTGACCGTGATGTCGGCCGGCAGCGACGCGGTGAGCTGCGGCAGCGCCGCGTGCACGCGGTCGATCGTCTCGATGATGTTCGCGCCGGGCGAGCGGTACAGGATCACGAGCACCGCTCGCTTGCCGTTCGCGAGGCCCAGGTTGCGCAGGTCCTCGACCGAATCGACGACGTCGGACAGGTCGGACAGCCGCACGGCCGAGCCGTTGCGGTACGCGACGACGAGGTCGCGGTATTGCGACGCGTCGGAGGCCTGGTCGTTCGTATAGAGCTGGTAGCGCTGCGGGCCGAATTCGATCGCGCCCTTCGGTGCGTTCGCGTTCGCGGACGCGAGCGCCGCGCGCACGTCCTCGAGGCCGATCCCGTAGTGGAACAGCGCCTGCGGTTCGAGTTCGACGCGCACGGCCGGGTTGGCGGAGCCGCTGACCGACACCTGGCCGATCCCGTCGATCTGCGACAGCGACTGCTGCAGCACCGTCGACGCCGCGTCGTACAGCTTCGCCGGCGACGAGGTTTCGGACGTGAGCGACACGACCATGATCGGCGAATCGGCCGGGTTGACCTTGCGGTAGGTCGGGTTGCTCTTCAGCGAGGCGGGCAGGTCGGCGCGCGCCGCGTTGATCGCGGCCTGCACGTCGCGCGCGGCGCCGTCGATGTCGCGGTTCAGGCCGAACTGCAGGATGATCCGCGCGTTGCCGACCGTGCTCGTCGACGTCATTTCGGACACGTCGGCGATCGAGCCGAGGTGCCGCTCGAGCGGGCTCGTCACGCTGGTCGCGACGGTCTCGGGGCTCGCGCCGGGCAGCGACGCCTGCACCGAGATGGTCGGGAAGTCGACCTGCGGCAGCGGCGACACCGGCAGCTTGATGAACGCGAACAGGCCCGCGAGCGCGACGCCGAGCGCGAGCAGCGTCGTCGCGACGGGGCGGGTGATGAAGGGGCGCGACAGGTTCATGGCTTAGGCATCCGTGCGCGTGCCGGCAGCGGGGCCGTGGCGTTCGAACCAGCCGCGCACGCGGCGCGCGAGCGAGTCGAAGCCGAGATAGATCACGGGCGTCGTGAACAGCGTCAGCACCTGCGACACGATCAGGCCGCCGGCGATCGCGATCCCGAGCGGCTGGCGCAGCTCGGAGCCCGCGCCGGAGCCGACGATCAGCGGCACCGCGCCGAGCAGCGCGGCGAGCGTCGTCATCAGGATCGGCCGGAAGCGCAGCAGGCACGCCTGGAAGATCGCCTCGCGCGGCGGCTTGCCTTCGTTGCGTTCGGCGTCGAGCGCGAAGTCGATCATCATGATCGCGTTCTTCTTCACGATGCCGATCAGCAGCACGATGCCGATGATCCCGATGATGTCGAGGTCGTGCCCGGTGATCATCAGCGCGAGCAGCGCGCCGACGCCGGCCGACGGCAGCGTCGACAGGATCGTGATCGGGTGGATGTAGCTTTCGTACAGCACGCCGAGCACGATGTACATCGTGATGATTGCCGCGAGGATCAGGAAAACCTGATTCGACAGCGATGCCTGGAACGCGAGTGCCGCGCCCTGGAAGCGCGTCTGGAACGACGCGGGCAGCGCGATGTCCTTCTCGGCGGCCTCGATCGCCTTGACGGCCTCGCCGAGCGACGCGCCGGGCGCGAGGTTGAACGAGATCGTCGTCGACGGGAACTGCGACAGGTGCGCGACCAGCAGCGGCGACGGCCGCTCGTGGAACGACGCGATCGACGACAGCGGCACCTGGCCGCCGCCGGCCGACGGCAGGTAGATGTCGTTCAGCGATTTCGCGTAGTGCTGCTCCTTCGGTTCGGACTCGAGAATCACGCGGTACTGGTTCGACTGCGTGAAGATGGTCGACACGATGCGCTGGCCGAACGCGTCGTACAGCGCGTTGTCGACGGTCGCCGGCGTGATGCCGAAGCGCGCGGCGCTCGCGCGGTCGATCTCGATGTAGACGGACTGGCCGTTGCTCTGCAGGTCGGTCGCGACGTCGGCGAGCGACGGCTCCTGCTGCAGCCGTGCGACGAGCTTCGGCACCCAGGTCGCGAACTCGTCCGAATTCGGGCTCGTCAGCATGAACTGGTACTGCGTCGGGCTGACGGTCGAGTCGATCGTCAGGTCCTGCACCGACTGCATGAACAGCGAAATGCCTGTGATGCTCGCGACGCGGTGCTGCAGGTCGCGGATGATCTGCGCCGCCGTCTCGGAGCGCTCGTCGCGCGCCTTCAGGTTGATCAGCATCCGGCCGCTGTTCAGCGTGATGTTGCTGCCGTCGACGCCGATGAACGACGTGAGGCTTTCGACGTTCGGATCCTTCAGGATCTCGGCCGCGAGCGCCTGCTGGCGTTCGGCCATCGCGCCGTACGAAATCGACTGCGGCGCCTGCGTGATCGCCTGGATCACGCCGGTGTCCTGCGCGGGGAAGAAGCCCTTCGGTATGTATACGTAAAGCAGGCCGGTCAGCACGAGCGTCAGCAGCGCGACGACGAGCGTCGAGCGCTGGCGGTTCAGCACCCATTCGAGCGCGACCGCATAGCGCGCGATCACCCAGTCGATTGTCTGGTGCACGCGCGCCTCGAAGCGATGGCTTTCCGGCGGCGGCGAATGGCGCAGCAGCTTCGCGCACATCATCGGCACGAGCGTGAGCGACACGATCGCCGAGATCACGATCGTCACAGCGAGCGTGATCGCGAATTCGTGGAACAGGCGCCCGACCACGTCGCCCATGAACAGCAGCGGGATCAGCACCGCGATCAGCGACACCGTCAGCGAGATGATCGTGAAACCGATCTGCCGCGAGCCCTTCAGCGCGGCCTCGAGCCCCGATTCGCCTTCCTCGACGTAGCGCGCGATGTTCTCGATCATCACGATCGCGTCGTCGACGACGAAGCCGGTCGCGATGGTGAGCGCCATCAGCGACAGGTTGTTAAGCGAGAAGCCGGCCAGGTACATCACCGCGAGCGTGCCGATCAGCGACAGCGGCACCGACAGGCTCGGGATGATCGTCGCGTAGACGTTCGCGAGGAACAGGTACATCACCAGCACGACCAGCCCGACCGCGAGCAGCAGCTCGAATTGCACGTCGCGCACGGCCGCGCGGATCATCGTCGTGCGGTCGGTGACGATCTGCACGTCGAGCGCGGCCGGCAGCGTTTCCTGCAGCTTCGGCAACTGCGCCTTGATCGCGTCCACCGTCTGGATCACGTTCGCGCCGGGCTGGCGCTGCACGTTCAGGATGATCGCGGGCTCCGCATTCACCCACGCGCCGAGCTTGGTGTTCTCCGAGCCGGCGACGACCGTCGCGACGTCGGTGAGCATCACCGGGCGGCCGTTCTTGTACGCGACGACGGCGCTGTTGTACTGGTCGGCGCTCGTGAGCTGGTCGTTCGCGTTGATCGTGTAGGCGCGCGTCGGGCCGTCGAAGTTGCCCTTCGGCGTGTTCACGTTCAGGTTCGAGATCGTCGTGCGCAGGTCGTCGAGGTTCATCCCGTACTGCGCGAGCGCGGTCGGGTTCGCCTGGATCCGCACGGCCGGGCGGTTGCCGCCCGACAGGCTGACGAGGCCGACGCCCGCGATCTGCGAGATCTTCATCGCGAGGCGCGTGTCGGCCAGATCCTGCACCTGCGTGAGCGGCAGCGTCTTCGACTTGACGGCGAGCGTGATCACCGGCGCGTCGGCCGGGTTGACCTTCGCGTAGATCGGCGGGGCAGGGAGGTCGGACGGCAGCAGGTTGCCGGCCGCGTTGATCGCGGCCTGCACTTCCTGCTCGGCGATGTCGAGCGGCAGGTCGAGCGAGAACTGCAGCGTGATCACCGACGCGCCGGCCGAGCTTTGCGACGACATCTGGTTCAGCGACGGCATCTGCCCGAACTGCCGTTCGAGCGGCGCGGTGACCGACGAGGTCATCACCTCCGGGCTCGCGCCCGGGTAGAAGGTCTGCACCTGGATCGTCGGGTAGTCGACCTCGGGCAGCGCGGCGAGCGGCAGGAAGCGCAGCGCGACGAGGCCGGCCAGCATGATCGCCGCCATCAGGAGGGCGGTGCCGACCGGCCGGAGAATGAAGAGGCGGGATGGATTCATCGAGCGGCCCGCGCGTTATCGGGCCGCTGCTTGCGACGCGCCGTGCTGGTGTCCGCCGCGATGGCCGCCGGCGCCCGATGCGCCCGACGCCGCGCCGGCGCCGCGCGCGCCCGACGCGCCTTTCGGCTTGTCGGCCGGGATCGAGATCTTCGCGCCTTCGCGCAGGCGGTCGGAGCCGTCGGTCACCACGCGCTCGCCGAGCGCGATGCCGCTGACGATGCTCGTGCGCTCGCCGTCGACCGGGCCGGGCTTGACCTTGCGCACCGTCACCGTGTTGTCGGGTTTCACGACGTAGACGAACTGGCCGATCGAACCCGTCAGCACCGCGGACGTCGGCACGATCGTCGCATCGCGCATCACGTCGACGAGCAGCCGCGTGTTCACGAACTGATTCGGGAACAGCATGCCTTCCTTGTTATCGAAGTTCGCGCGCAGCTTGACCGTGCCCGTGCTCGTGTCGATCTGGTTGTCGAGCGTCGCGAGCGAGCCCGTCTCGAGCGGCACCGTGTTGTTGCGGTTGTACGCGGTGACCGACAGTTTCTGGCCCGCGTTCACCTGCTTGAGGATCTGCGGCAGGTTGTCTTCCGATGTCGTGAAGATCACGCTCATCGGCTGCAGCTGCGTGATCACGACGATGCCGGTGCTGTCGCCCGGCGTCACGTAGTTGCCGGGGTCGACCTGGCGCAGGCCGACGCGGCCCGACACGGGCGCCGTGATGCGCGCATACGTAAGGTTCAGCTTCGCGGAATCGATCGCGGCCTGGTCGGTCTTCACCGCGCCTTCGTATTGCTTGACGAGCGATTTCTGCGTATCGACGGTTTGCGACGCGATCGAGTCCTGCGACAGCAGCGTCTGGTAGCGCTTCAGGTCGAGGCGCGCCGTCGCGAGCAGTGCCGAGTCGCGCGCGAACGTGCCTTCGGCGTTCTCGAGCGACACCTGGTACGGGCGCGGGTCGATCTGCGCGAGCACGTCGCCTTTCTTGACGATCTGGCCTTCCTGGAACGACACCGACTGCAGATAGCCCGACAACTGCGTCTTCACCGTCACGTTCGCGAGCGGCGTCACGGTGCCGAGCGCGGACAGCACGATCGGCATCTCGCCCTGCGTCGCGGTCGCCACCTGCACGGGCTGCGGAACGTTCGCCATCGCGGCGGGGCCGCCGCGGCCGCGATGGCCGCCGGCGCCGCTCGCGCCCTGGGCCGCGCTGCCGGCACCCGGCGTGGCCGCCGACGTGCGATTCCACGGGTGCCACCACAGCAGGCCGCCGATGACGACGACCGCGAGCGTCCCGATCATCAGCGTGCGGCGCGGGCGCCGTGCGGCGGGAGAGGCGGGATCTTTCGAAGGGGGCGTGGGATTTTGTTCGTTATCCATCGTGTTCTGTCGGGAAGACGGCGCGGCGTGCCGGGAATCGGACTGCGCTTGGCCGCGCGTGGGCGAGCGGTGCCGGGAGGGGCAACCCGGCTCGGTCCGGTGCCCACCCGACCCGCGCGGGAAAAGAGCTGTGCGCACCGCGAATGCGGCGCGACGATGGGCATGATCCTACGTGCCGTCCCCGTTACAGTCCAGTCGTCTATCTTTCAACGGGTTACGGTCGTTACAGAACGCGTCGGCACGATGACGGAACGATTACACGCTGATGCGCCGGGCCGGCGCGCCGCCGATCTCGCGGGTGATTTTCGCGATGCATTCGTGCAGTGCGGGTACGACATGTTCCCGTAGCCATTCGGGCGGACACTGGTGCGACGCACCGCCGCAATTCACCGAATAGCGCTGGCCCGACGGGCCGACGAAACCGGCCGCGACCGCATTCAGGCCCTCGCGCCATTCGCCGATCGCGATCGCGTGGCCTTCGCGCATCGCTTCGTCGAGCGCGGGATTGAGTCTTGCGGACACATGCGGCCAGTCGTCGCCCGCCGTCGTGCGCAGCGAATCGAGCAGCTGGCGCCGCTCGTCGTCCTCGAGTGCCGCGAGATACGCGCGGCCGACGGCCGTGCGGGCGATGTCCATCCGCGAGCCGATTTCGAGGCGCGTGACGAGCACGGCCGAGCGCGGCCGGATCACGTCGATCGCGACCATGTCGAGCCGGTCGCGCACCGCAAGGTGCACGGACAGCGACGTGCGTTCGGCCAGCTCGATCATGAACGGCCGCGAACGCGCGCGGATGTCGAAGTTGCGCAGGAAGCCGTGGCTCAGTTCGAGCACCGACGCGGTGAGCACGAAGCGCTCGCTGTCGGGCAACTGGAACAGGAAGCCGGCGCTGACCAGCGTCGCGGTGATGCGCGACACGGTCGGCTTCGGGATGCCGGTCAGTTCGGTCAGCTCGCGGTTGCTGACGGGCGCGTCGGCAGCCGCGATGCGGCGCAGCACGGCAAGGCCGCGGGCGAGCGCGGTGATCTCGTCGGGCGACGATTCACGGTCCCGGGACGCGGAAGAGGTTACAGTTGTCGACACGAGGGATTCTCTCTATTTCCGAAACTCGATTTCAATTTTGTTGGTATTGTAGGATGATTGTCAAAGGATGCATGTTTCGCGGGTGAACTGGTCATTGGATGAGATTTTGCGGGTTCACCCTTGGTTTATTAGGAAAATGCTCAAAGGAGCATTGCCGGAAAGTGCATAAGCCGGTGCAAATACCGCTTGACTTGTCGGGCGGAAACGGAAAGAATGTCTCACGTTTTCGAAACATCGTTTCAGGAGTTTAACCGGCAACGGTGTTTCGCGCAGTCTCTCAGGTTCTAGCACGGCCCTCGGAATGGCTAGAACTTTTTTAGCGCCACGGTCTCCGTGGCGCTTTTTTTTGCCCGTTATCCGCTGACAGTCCAGTCGGCCGGGATCGAAAGAACACCGTTCCACGGTAGCAAAGTCCGCGCCTTTCGACGCGCCCGACATTGCCGGACCCATGATTTTAATTAATTTCGGCTATCGGGACGATTTCCACAATATGCCGTCGATCTTCCCGCGCCACGCGCCGGTACGTCGGCGGGCAGCGTGGACGACCGCTGTCGTGACGCCCCTCCATGTGCCGTCGCCCGCTGCCGTGACCCGGTCCGGGCGCTTGTCGCCCGATGATCCGTCGCGCGGCACGCACGCCGATCGCAGGTCGGCCAGATAGCCCCGATCCGTCCGGATCCGCCCGCTGCGCCGACGCACGACTCCGGTCCCGCGCAAGCCCGCTAGCGCCCGCCGGGCGCGACCAGCCGGCCTCGCACCCGCCGCCGTACCGAGCATGACGCCCCCGCTCGCCGGGGCCCCCCTACGCAAAAGTAGGGGGGTGCCCCATGCCGGGCCGATGCGTCCATCTGCAGAATCCAGATACGGGTCGGTGCGATGACGTCGCCAGCCCGCGTCCGCAGCAGAGCATGACGTCCAGCGCGTATCGCTGGTTGACCCCTAGGATGGAGGTCATATGTTCAGTACCCGCGCGTATTGCAGCAGTGTGGCGGCACTGTTGCTCCTCTTGTGCGCCGCTCCTTCGTTTGCCCAGTCGTTTCGTGTTCAATGCCCGTTCACCACGCCGTCCCATCCGACCGCGCTGCCGCCCGGTGCGGCGGAACCGGCCTATACCCGGCCGTCGTTCACCGGGCAAAACTCCGCGCCGACGGGCGTCGTCAACGGCGCCATCAAGTGCCAGCAGATCTCGGGCGGAGACGGGTATGCGACGATGGCCGACGGTACGCAGACGTATCTGTTTTCCTTCGGTCCGTTGTCCGGCATTGCCGACATCCAGGCGGGCCGCCCCGGTACGGAGTTCGCGGCAGTGTTCAACACGGTCGGCGATCCGAGAACGGACCCGACCTTCAATGGCGCGGTCGGGCTCGTGCCCGATCCGGAATCCTCGCCGCCGGGCCGGTTGACCGGCCACGTGGATCCGCGTCCGATCATGGATATCGGCGTGATGAACGGCAACATGCCGGCGCCCGCTATGGCGATCGACGAGGACGACGAGTTCTTCCTGACGCTCACGAACGTCGGCATGATCATGCGCCCCGACCTGTTCGAGCAGCATACGGTGCACTTCCACGGCTATCCGAATGCATCGGCGTTTTATGACGGCGTGCCGGATGCGTCGGTGGCGATCAACATCGGCGGCAGCTTTACCTACTACTATCTCGCGCCCGATGCCGGCACCTACTTCTGGCACTGTCACATCACGCCGCCCGAGCACCTGCAAATGGGCATGGTCGGCCAGATCTTCGTGCGGCCGCGCCAGAACCGGGTACCGGCCGGCAGGTCGCTGTACAACGCGCTGGTGACGCAGCAAGGCGATCTTCGTACCCGGTGCGGCAACGACATTCTGTGCTCGACCCCGCTGCCGCCTTCGAACACCGCGCTGCATGCCAACGACAAGAGCGGCAAGCCGACGCTGTACGCGTACAACGACGGCGACGGTTCGACCGCGTATGACGTCGAGTATCCGGTGCAGATACACGGCTTCGATCCGAACTTCCATTTCGTCGGGATGACGTTCAATCCGGAACCGTTCACCGACATGAAGGACAAGTACTTCATGCTGAACGGGCGCAGCTATCCGGACACCGTGACCAGCGGCGCGATGCAGACCCCGGTGGCCGACGGCACGCCGCATTATTCCCAGCCGTTGCCGACCATCATCAATATTCCGGCCGGCGGCCGCGCGCTGCTCAGGATTTCCGACCTCGACGTCACCGAATTCCAGACGCTCGCGTCGCTCGGCGTTCCGATGCACGTGATCGGCGTCAACGCCCGGTTGCTGCGCGACATGGCTGGCAACGACCTGACTTACTACGCGAACTCGATCACGCTCGGCGGTGGCGAATCCATTGACGTGATTCTCGATGCGAGCGACACGACGAAGTACGCGCCAGGTTCCGTCTATTACCTCTACACGCCGAACCTCGATCACCTGTCGAACGACGCCGAGAACTTCGGGGGCTTGATGACGGAAGTCCGCATCTGCTCGGGCGCGTTGGACCCGGCCACGAAGTCTTGCATCTAGGAGAAATATCGTGGGTCATTTCACTCATCACATCTGGATTGCAACGCGTACTGGCGTCGGACGGCTTGTGCGGCTAGCCGTGGCGATGCTTGCCGCGTTGCTCTGCCTGCCGGTGCAGGCCGCGGCGCCGGGCATCACCGGTACGCACTTCGAACTGAGCGCGGAGGTGGGGCGCATCAGCCAGCCGGACGGCACGAGCGTCTATTCATGGGGCTATGGCTGCCGCACGGCGCCGGCAGGATTCTCGCCGGCGGGAATCACGGGCGCGAACTGCCCGAGCATGCAGATTCCCGGGCCGACACTGATCGTGAAGCAGGGCGACGTGATTACGGTGACGCTCACGAACAATCTGCCAGCAGCGGCGGGCAACACGTCGATCCTCTTTCAGGGATTCCAGGTGTGCGCGGCGGTGCTTGACCAGAATGGCGCGTGTCCCGCCGCACTCACCGGCGTGCCCGGGCTGCTCACGCGCGAAGCGACTCACGGCAACACGGTTACCTACAGCTTCGTCGCGGCGACGCCCGGCACGCACACCTACTACAGCGGCACACGGGGCGACCTGCAGATCGAAATGGGCCTCTACGGCGCGATCATCGTCTTGCCGACGTCGGCGCCGGGCGTGCTTGCCGTGCCGCAGGGGTGCCGCACTGTCGCGGCGACGCTGCCCGACGGCCAGCCGGACTACCGCAACGCGGCAGCGGCGTACAACCACGGGTCGGCGTGCTACGACCGCGAGTATCTGTTTCAGTTCTCCGAAATGGATCCGCGCATCCATACGCAGGCCGAGCAGGAGGCCGCCAAGACGTGCGCGCAGCCGACGGGCTGCATGACCGTCGCGACCGAGCCCTATCACCCCGCGTATTTCATGATCAACGGCCGCTCGATGCCGGACGACATGGATCCCAACTATTCGTTCCAGTATCCGCATCAGCCCTACAACGGCAATCCGCACATGCACCCCGGCGAATTGGTGCTGTTGCGAATCGTCGGTACGGGCCGCTGGCAGCATCCGTTCCACGAACACGGCAATCACGTCCGCGTGCTTGCGCGCGACGGGAACCTGATTCTCTCCAAGTCGGACGCGACCAAGGTCGCGGGTCCGCTGCTGTTCACCACGACCACGACGCCGGGCGAAACCATGGACGGCATCTTCTACTGGACCGGCAAGGGCCTGAACTGGGACATCTACGGACACAAGCCGGGCGACGGCAGCGTGTGCATTCCCGATGCGAACGGCTACTACACGGCAGACCCGACGGCACCGAATTACTACGAATGGTGCGCGGACCACAACAAGGCGCTCGAAGCGCATCCGTTCGGCAACGTCGGCAGCGGCGGACCGGTCACGCTGCCCGACTCGCACATCCTGACGAACGGTGCGTGGTATGGCGGCAGCCCCTATCTCGGACCGGATGCGACGATTCGCGCGACGTCGCCGACAGGCACGACGCCGCCGAGCGGCACGATCGCGAATCCACCGGGAAGCGAAGCAGGCTTTGCATTCATGTGGCATTCGCACAATGAACGCGAGATCACCACGAACAACATCTTCCCTGGCGGAATGATGATGATGATGCTCGTTGATCCACAAGCCTTCGTGATCAACGAAGGCAACTAGAGGCGGGGAGAACGGCCATGAGATTCAACCAGTTCAAGGCGGTGCTCCTCCACCTGGTCAAGGTGGGTCTCGCTGCGTCCATGCTTCTGGCAGCGAGCGAGGCATCGCTCGCCCAGAGCGTAAGCCTGACGGCGAAGGCCACGACGGCCATGATGCCCGACGGCCAGATCGTGCCGATGTGGGGCTATACGTGCTCGGCGGCCGCCGTGGCGCCGGCCACCTGCGCGGCGGCCAATCCCGGCGCCGGGGCGAACTGGTCGCCGGTGGTCGTCACCGTGCCGTCCGGCGCGTCGCTGACGATCAACCTCACGAACAGTCTGCCGGCCTCCGTGCCGACATCGCTCGTGATCGTCGGCCAGCTCGGTGGCGGTCTCGGCAAGACGGCGACGTCGACTCCCAGCCCGGTGCATCCGACGCAGACCGCGACGACCTGGCCGATCGCCGGCACCGGCAGCGGCGCAACCTTCACGCCGCCCGCGCAAGGCCCCCGGGTCCAGTCGTTCTCGACGGAGGTGGCTCACGGCGCGACAACGGCGCTGACGTGGAACAATCTGCGGCCCGGCACCTATCTGATCGAGTCGGGCTCCCATCCATCGATCCAGGGGCCGATGGGCCTCTATGG
Source organism: Burkholderia sp. DN3021 (assembly GCF_049805555.1). Taxonomy (NCBI): domain Bacteria; kingdom Pseudomonadati; phylum Pseudomonadota; class Betaproteobacteria; order Burkholderiales; family Burkholderiaceae; genus Burkholderia; species Burkholderia sp. DN3021. Next base: position 190,531 of record NZ_JBNCAB010000003.1, read on the forward strand.
CGTACTCGTGGTGCGGACACCGGCCTCCGCGACGTCGCGGGCGCTTGCCTATCCGGGCGTCGGCTACGATGCCGACGTCCCGCTCGTGCTGAGCGAAATCGATGCGGTGCAGAACGCCGCGGTCGCTGCAGCCGTGGCGACTGCCGGCTTCAGTGAAACCAAGGTGTGGTCGGGTCTGTCGGGAGGCTGCGGGGACTCGCATTCCGCATCGTTCGGCACCTGCTATCCGCCGGTGGTGAACTACGATCCGCGTTATTACCTGATCAACGGCGTCGCCTTCGATAGCACGCATCCGAACCTGTCGTCGTTCCCCGCGAGTGCGCCCGCATCGACCGGCCAGGTGCTCCTGCGCTTCGTGAACGCGGGCCTGCGGATGCACGTGCCGTCGGTGGTCGGTGCGCAGACCGGCAATCCAGCGGTTTCCGGGTTCGCGCTCGTCGCGGAGGACGGCAATCTGCTGCCCGGCAACCCGCGCGTGCAGTCCACCGTGTTCCTGGCGGCCGGCAAGACCTACGACGTGTTGATGAACGCGCCGGGGCTGAACGCAGCCGCGCTGCCGGTGTTCGACCGGCAATTGAGCCTGTCCACCAACAACCAGCGCGACGGCGGCATGCAGGCGTATCTCAGCGTCAATAACGGCGCGCTTCCGTCGGCGGGCGGCGGCGGCCAGAATGCCGTCGCCAATCCCGACAAGTACTTCCTCGTGGCGGGCAACACGCTGACCGTGGCGGACCCGGGGAAAGGGGTGATCGCCAACGACGTCGGCGTATATGGCGTGCAGATCAGGACCAAGCCGGCAAACGGCACGGTGACGCTGAACCCGGACGGCACATTCAGCTATGTGCCGAATGCCGGCACGACTTCGGACAGCTTCGTGTATCAGGCGAACGGCAATCCGTCGATCACCGCGACGGTGACGCTGGCTGCCTGCACGCAAGCTGCCGCCTGCCTGTCCGGCCCGCCGGTCGCCCACGACGACAGCTACACGAGCAATATCGCGTCGCGGCTGCAGATCGGCGCGCCGGGCGTGCTCGGCAACGACACGGACCCCAGTGGTCTGCCGCTCACCGCGGCAGTGGTGCCGGGCAGCGTCAGCGGCGGCACCGTTACGCTGAATGCGGACGGTTCGTTCGCCGTGACGCCGAACGCGCCGCCCGTCGGCGCCGCGACCGCAGGTGTGACCTTCAAGTATACGGCGGTCAACTCGCAGAACACGCCGAGCGCCGCCGCGAACGTTGCCGTCACGTTCAAGGGCGGCAGCGGGCTCGCAGTAAAGGTGCTGGACGGGCCGAGCACGGCGCCCGGCAAGACGCCCGTGCAACTCACCGACTATCGGTGGATCATCGAGGAAGACCGCACGTTCCAGATCGATCCGGCCTGCCAGGTGAACACGACGCCGCGCCCAGCGAACTGTCCGCCGCTGCCGGTGCCGAGTCTCGGCACGAGCTTCCATTCGAGCTATATGCCGGTGGTCGCGGCGGGTTGCGTCGGTACGGTGGCTTGCGAGTCGGGGCAGACGGTGTTCGATCCTGCAACCAACACGCACGTGCCCACGGTATGCGACATCGGCGATGGTGCGTGCCGTACGAATGCAACGCAACAGGTGGCGGTCAACCCGAGCCAGGTGTCGCTCGATCCGACCAAGCACTACTACATCTCGATCCTGCCGGGCGACGCGGGCAACAGTTTCTCGAACGGCGCAGGCGCCCCGCAGCCCGTCGACCCGAACAACCCCACCGGGCCGAAGCGGCAGTTCGACATCTCGAAGGATTGCCCGTCCGGTCCGGGCGGGGCGGATTTCGCGCCGGGCACGGGCGCTTGCGGCCACACGATGGGCGGCGCGCCGATCGCACCGGCCCAGAAGAGCGTCAACGTGCTCGTGCAGGAGACGCCGTTGCAGACCGCGAAGATCTCGGTATTCGTGTTCGAGGACGATGCGCCCGTCAACGGGGAAGTGGACGTGACCGGTGGCAACGATAATTTCGGCAGTGCGCATGAGCCGGGTCTCGGCGGATTCGAGATCAAGCTGTTCGACGACGCGGGCGGCACCGGCGACGCCACCGGGCAGATGACCTACGACATGTTCAACATGCCGCTGTCGAACTCGCTGCAGGGCACCATCGATCCTGCCACGGGCCTGAACGCATGCCCGATTTCGACGACGTCGAGCGACGGCCTCGTCGGCATGATCCCGACCTGCCCGAAATACGAGTCCGACGGCAAGACGCTGTCGCCCCTCGTCGGCCAGGCGGTCATCGCGAACATGATGCCGGGCCGCTATGGCGTCGTCGCGACGGCGGGCGCCGACCGGATCGGCCGTGGCGAGGAATGGCTGCAGACCAATACGCTTGATGGGCAGAAGGCCCACGACGCGTTCATCAAGGTCGGCGGTCCGTCGTACTTCCAGGAGTTCGGGCCCGCGGGCTTCCACGTGTCGATCGGCTTCGTGAATCCGAAGATCATCAACGCACGGCTGCCGCTGGTGTGCGCCGGTGCGACGTGCAACAACTCGGTCGCCGGCCGGATCACGAACCTGCACTACAGCCGCCCGCCGAACGAGAACCTGTACAGCTCGGGCTCGCGCGACTCGCTTGGCTTCACGCAGTGCTACGTGAGCATCGGCGACACCGACGGGGAGGACATCGCCTTTACCAAGTGCAATGCCGACGGCACGTTCAAGGTCAGCGGCCTGCCCGACGGCACGTTCCGCATCACGGTCTTCGACCAATGGAACGACCAGATCGTCGACGGACTGGCGACGGCGACGCAGTTGAAGGGCGGACAGTCCAAGGACCTCGGCGACATTCCCGTGCTCCAGTGGCATACGAACCTGTATACGCGGACCTTCTTCGACCGGAACAGCGACGGCGTCTCGCAGGATAGCGAGCCGGGGCTCACGCTCGTGCCGACCAACATCCGTTTCCGTGACGGGAGCTATTCGAATTTCAACAACACGGATCTGAACGGATTCGCCGGGTTCAACGAAGTGTTCCCGCTGTTCAACTGGTATGTGGTCGAAGCCGACACGACGCGCTTTAAACAGACGGGCGTGCACGTGGTCTATGACGCGGGCGGCCCGGTCGACGGCACGACCGGTGGAGGCAACTCGAACATTGCGGCGAACTTCGCCAACACGATCGAATCGTCGACCGCGCATCTGCCGGCGAACCTGCGCGTGCCGGGCGCCAGGTATTGCAACGACGCGGACTGCAACGACCAGTCCGGCACGACCCCGTCGACCGCGCGGATCGATCCGCCATGGGTGACGACCGAAGGCTGGCAGGGCTTCTCGGGCCAGAATTCGTTCATCGAGTTCGGCAAGGCGCCGTACCTCCCGACCGAGAACGGCGGGATCAAGGGCGAGGTGATCTACGCTTCGACGAGGCCGTTCGACGACCCCGCGCTGCTCATTCACACGAGCTGGACGCCGAACATCCCGAATGTGACGGTCAATCTGTACCAGGAGGGCACGGCTGCGGACGGCACGACGACGCTCGCGCTCGTCGATACGACGAAGACGAGCAGCTGGGACGACTGGGCGCAGGGTTTCCGCTCCGACGGCATTCCGAACATGAACTGCCCGGGGCAGGAGACGAGCGACCCGTTCTTCTACACGTTGAAGGACAGCACCCAGTGGCTCGACCCGACGCATCGCGCGTTGCCTGCGAATTCGCAGTTCAAGTGCTATGACGGCATGCACGCGTTCAACCAGGTGCAGCCGGCGCCATACGACGGGATGTACCAGTTCCCGAGCGTGACGGCGCGCAGCCCGTCGACGGGCAAGCCGACGGCCACGAATTGCACGATCTGCACGCCGAACCCGTCGGGCGACGGCACGCAGATGCTGCCGACCGGGAAATATGTGGTCGAAGTGGTGGTGCCGCCGGGCTACGAGCTCGTGAAGGAGGAGGACAAGAACATCCTGATCGGCGACAACTACATTGCCCCGGTGACGCAACAGTTCGGAGGCCTCGGCAATATCTTTATCCTGCCCGATCAGGCGGCGATGAATTCGACCTTCAACCCGAACAATGCGCAGAACCCGACGTCGGACCTCGGCTCGCTGCCGCGGCACGAAGGCGACACGGGCAGTGTCGAGACGTTCTGGCCGTGCGTCGGCGCGCTGCGTATCGTGCCGGACTACATCAGCCTGTTTCCGGGCTCGAAGGAGGTCGCGCCGTTCGCGGGCGCCTCGCGGCACCTGTGCGACCGCAAGGAGGTCACGCTCACGAACGAGATGTCGGCGCTCGCGAAGTTCTGGCTGTTCAGCTCGACGCATGTCGCCGCGCACTACACCGGCTTCATGCTCGACGACTTCTCCTCAGAGTTCGATCCGTACTCGCCGCAGTTCGGCGAGAAGTTCGCGGTGCCGAACGTGCCTGTCTCGTTGAAGGACTTCGCCGGCAATGAAGTGGCGCGCACGTATTCGGATTCGTGGGGCATCTTCAACGGGCTGAACTATTCGACGTGGCAGGTCAACCCGCCGAATCCGACCGGCTACGCGCCGACGATGATGGTCGCCTGCATGAACGATCCGGACATGCCCGACCCGGCGCATCCGGGCCAGACGATCCGCGATCCGTTGTACAACCCGGCATACAGCCAGTTCTGCTACGAGATTCCGTTCATGCCCGGCCAGACCCAGTACATGGACACGCCGGTGGTGCCGGTCCAGGCGTTTGCTTCCGGCTATAACCCGCCTGACTGTGCGTACCCGGACGGCACGCCCGCGATTGCCAGCGTGACCGGCGATTCGAGCGGCGGAGGGGCGGGCCCGTGGGTCAGCGCGGTCGGTCACCAACTGACGATCAAGGCGCTCGGCGATCAGGTCGTGCCGAACCATGCGTACGACGGACCAGCCGCGACCGCGGCGCCGTTCAACCAGAAATTCGTCAAGCGCCACTACGGCTTCGGCGCGACGCAAGGCAAGGTCACGATCGGCGGCCAGGTGGCGTCGGTGCAGTCGTGGACCGACTCGGAGATCCATGTCGTCGTGACGCCGCTGATCGGCTCGAGCTGCACGGTTCAGCAACGCGGCGTGTTGACGCCGACGTCCTGCGGCGAACTTGTGGTCACGACCGCAAACGGCAAGAACACGATCGACACGGTTACCGTGACGGTGGGCGGCAAGGCGCCGACGTTCGTGAACGGCGAGAACGCGACGAACAACGCGCTGCAGACCGCGATCGACAAGGCGACCCCGGGCGACCTGATCATCGTGGGGCCAGGCACCTACAACGAAATGGTCGTGATGTGGAAGCCGGTGCGGCTGCAGGGCGTCGGCGCCCCGTCGGTGGTGATCAACGCGAACACGCATCCGTCGGGCAAGATGGACGCGTGGCGCAGGGAGGTCGACTGCCTGTTCGGCGTCGCGATGAACGGCGCAATGATCTCGGCATCGAACCCGTTCGATCCGACCGGCACGTACACCTGTCCGACGGCGATGCAGCGCAAGGTCGATCCGATCCCGTTCGAGCCGACCGTGGGGTGGGACGCGAACCTGAACGGCAACCTCGGCGAAATGCTGCTCGAGCCGACGCTGATGGGCGCCTACGAAGGCGCAGGCATCACGGTGCTCGGCAAGGGCGTGAGGGACGTGCTGGTGGGCGGCGTGCCGCAGCCCGACCCGAACTGCACCGCGAACGGGATTTGCGTGCCGCTCACGGGCCCGACCCTGTTCCAGCCGAACCCGCCGGATTGCAGGAATAACCCGAGCAACTTCCTGTGCAATCCGTCGCGCATCGACGGCATCACGGTCACGAACAGCTCGCAAGGTGGCGGCGGGATCTTCCTGCACGGCTGGAACCATCTGATGGAGGTGTCGAACAACCGTGTGTTCGCGAACGCCGGCACGCTCACGGGCGGCATCTCGGTCGGCCAGGTCGAGGTGCCGGACGGCACGATCGCGGCCGATGGCGTGACCGAGCTTCCGTTCGGCTTCAATAAAGCCGTGAACGTGCACCACAACGCGGTGACGTCGAACGCGTCGTACGGCGACGAAATCAATTCGAGCACGCCGTCGTCGGCAGGAGGCGTCGTGTTCTGCACGGGCGCCGACAACTATCACTTCAACTACAACTGGGTGTGCGGCAACCTGAGCAGCGGCGATGGCGGAGGCGTCGCGCACTTCGGGTTCAGCTACGCCGGCGATATCTCGCACAACTGGGTGCTGTTCAACCAGAGCAACAACCCGACACTGCCCACCTACGGCGGCGGCATCATCGCACAGGGCGTGCCGCCGGATGGCACCTTCTGCGAAAACGCGACGGTCGACGTGGACTGCGCACCGCAACTGTCCGACGGTATCGGGCCGCGGCTCGTGATCGACGGCAACCTGATCATGGGCAACACGGCGGAGAGCGGCAAGGGCGGCGGGTTGCGGCTGCAGCAGGTGAACGGCACGGACGTGCAGCGCAGCCCCAACAACAGGGCGAATTGGTACACGGTTCGCGTCATCAACAACATCATTGCGAACAATGTCGCGGGCTGGGGCGGCGGCGGCGTGTCGTTGCAGGACGCGGTGGGCGTGAGTTTCGTCAACAACACCGTGATCTCGAACGACGCGACGGCGTCCGCCGGCGTGCTGTTCAACACGGATGCGGCCAGCCAGGCGAACGTCGGGCCGCCGAACTGCACCACGGTCGGCGCGCAAACGACGTGCAACCCGATCACGACGTCGACGTACCAGCCGGCCGGACTCGAGACCGCGCGGCATACGGCGAACTTCATCGCCGCGTTCACCGCACCCGGCGTCGCGTGTCCGGCAGGCCAGCCGAACTGCACGACGTTCTCGAATCCGATACTGACCAACAACGTGTTCTGGCAGAACCGCACGTTCTTCATCACGGTGTCCGGATCGAATCCGAATATCCCCGGACTGCAGAACACGGTTGCGCTGAACCCGACGTTGAACCAGGCCGGGCATGCGACGGGCTATTGCGATCCGAACGCGGTCTATTGGGACATCGGCGCGTATGGCGACACGGGCCCGGGCAACCATCAGTCGGGTCTCACGCTGCACCCGCAGTACTCGATCCTGACCGATGCGGGCGACTACCCGGGCGCGAACAACAGCGGGACCAATCCGTCGGTCGTGAGCCAGTACTGCAATGGGGCGCGCGTGCCGCCGGAAGGAGGCGGAAACGGGTTCGCGGTGCCGCCCGGCATCTCGGACACGGTCCTGCCGAACCCGTTGTTCAGTCTGCTGCCGTCGGCGGTGCCAGACGAGGGCAATCAGTGGATCAACATGTCGTACGGCCCGTTGTCGCTGTTCAACATGTCGATCACGTCAGGCAGCGCCGGTTACGGGGTGCTGCTCGGCAACTACTCGCCGCGCGCGGGTTCACCCGCGATCAATAACGGGACGCAAGCGGGCGCGCCGAATCACGATTTCTTCGGGACGACACGTCCGCAACAGGGGAGGTACGACATCGGTGCGGTCGAATTCTTGCCGTCCGGGCTCGTGGCTGGTCTGCCGATCGATCCGCTGGCGCTCGGCACGTTGCTGAACGTGCCGACCGGCGGCGTGGGCGGCCTGCCGATCAATCCGCTAGGGCTCCTCGGCACGGTGCCGAACCTGCCGACCGGCGTCGTGGGCGGCCCGCCGATCAATCCGCCAGGGCGCGGCACGGTGCCGAACCTGCGGAACGTGCCAACCGGCGTCGTGGGCGGCCTGCAGATCAATCCGCCGCGGCTCGGCACGGTGCTGAATCAACCTTGAAGGGGGGAGGGCCATGAACCGTTCACGTTTGCTGCGCAGGCGAGCGGCGCTTTACGCCGTCGCCGCCTGCCTTGCCGCCGCGGCCCTCGTAGAGCCGGCCGCGGCGCAGCAGGGCGCGCCGGCGGCGCCCGGCGCCGGTGCGAAGCATTCGCCGTACCGGCCGGACCTCCCGCGGCGCGCGAGAACCTACTACATGATGACGAGGGGGATCGACAACCTGAAGGTGCACCGCATCGCATCGGACAACCTGATCCGCTTCAGCTACCGCGTGACCGATCCCGTCGCCGCGAAGCGGCTCGCCGACAAGAGCGCGACGCCCTATCTGTACGGACAGACGAGTCACGCGCTGCTGGAGGTGCCGGTGATGGACAAGGTCGGCCAGCTGCGGCAAAGCGGCGGCATCGAGGCCGGCCGGGAATACTGGATGGTGTTCTCGAACAAGGGCAACGTCGTCAAGGCCGGCGAGCGCGTGAATGTGATCATAGGATCGTTGCATATCGACGGGCTGGTGGTCGAATGACAATGCGGCCGCGATTCGCGGCGCTGGGAGAGGAGAAGACTCATGACCCGGTTTCTTTCGATAGTGATTGGGGCGGCCTCGCTGGCCGGTTTGCTCGCGTCGGCCCCCGACGCGATCGCGGCCTCGGCGGCGGGGACCGCCCAGGCCAGGGCCGCATCGGCGGGGCGCATGAGCGCTGCGCAGATCGTCGAGCGCAACGTGGCGGCGCGCGGCGGGCTGCAAGCCTGGCGCACGGTCAATACGTTGACGATGTCGGGGCTGATGGAGGCGGGCGGCACGAAGAACACCGCGCTGCCGTTCGTGATGACGATGAAGCGCCCGCACAAGAGTCGCTTCGAAGTCCGCTTCAACGCGCAGACGGCGTTCCAGGTCTATGACGGCACGCAAGGCTGGAAAGTCCGGCCGTTTCTCGGCCGTAACGAAGTCGAGCCCTATACGCCAGCCGAGGCGAAATCGGCGGCGCAGTCCGCGGAACTGGACGGGCCGCTCGTCGATTACGCGAGCAAGGGCAGCACGGTCCAGCTGCTTGGCTCGGAAACGGTGGAGGGGCATCGCGCGTACGTGCTGAAGGTGACGACGAAAGAGCGGGCGGAGCGTCGCGTGTGGATCGATGCGGCCACGTTTCTCGAACTGAAGATCGACGGCGAGCCGCGCGTGCTCGACGGCAGGACGCACAGCGTCGCCATCTTCTATCGCGATTACAGGAAGGAGAACGGCGTCGTCGTGCCGCATACGCTCGAGACCGTCGTGAGCGGCGCCAAGCAGACGCGCAAGATCACGATCACGCATGTCGCGCTGAACGAGCCGGCCGACGATGCGATGTTCGGCAAGCCGCCGCTCACCATCGCGAAGGCTGCGAGCCATTAGCCGCCAGCCACTGGTCAGGCATCCGAACGGAGGGGGGAGGAGGCCATGAGACGAATCGAATCGTGGGTGTTCGCCGGCTGCGTGACGGCGGCCTTGTGTGCGTGCGAGCAAATGCCGGGGCATGGTTTGACGGCGGAGCAGATCGTCGAGAAGAACGTTGCGGCGCGAGGCGGAATCGATGCATGGCGCAAGATCCGGACGATGGTCTGGTCCGGCCATGTGGACAGCGTGAACGCGCCTGTGCGGGACATGCCGTTCATCCTCGCGATGAAACGGCCGAACAAGACGCGCTTCGAGATCACCGTGTTCGGCCAGAAGGGCGTGCGTGCATTCGATGGCCATGAAGGCTGGAAGCTCGGCGCGAACGCAGGCGGCAGCGCGAGCGTGCGGCCTTACACGATGGACGAGCTGGTGTCCGCGCGCGACGAGCAGGTGATCGACGGGCCGCTGATCGACCATGATGCGAAGGGTGTCGGCGTGGCGCTCGACGGCGTCGACCGGATCGACGGGCGTAATGCGTATCGCCTGGCGGTGAAGCTGTCATCCGGCGCGCTACGCCATGTGTGGATCGACGCGGAGACGTTCCTGGACGCGAAGGTCGACCGCGAGGTGCGCGGGCCGCGCGGCGCGGTGACCGTCGACGTGAGCTACAGCGACTACCGGACCATCGACGGCTTGCGGATCCCGCTCAGGATCGTCACCGGAACCGCGTCGTCGCCGAACAAGGACACGCTGGTCATCGACAAGGTGTCGCTGAACCCGCCGCTCGACGATGCGATCTTCGCCAGGCCGGCCTCGACGGACCGGCGCCGTCCGGTTTCGATCGATGCCGATGTGACGCCGCCGCAGTCGCGCACCAGCCAGCTGACGACACGGCCATGAGCGGCATCCGGGGGCGACTGCGCGCCCTCGCGGCGGCGCGCCAGCCGGCCTTGCGCCGGCGGCTGGCGCGGTGGGTGGTGCTGGCGGTGTTGTGCGCAAGCGCGGGCCACGCGATCGGCGACGAGGCCGCGGTGCCCGTCGTGCCGGCGGACGCGGGAGAAGCGATCTTCCAGCGCGGCATCCTCGGTTCGGGCGCACCGCTCGAAGCGGTGCATCAGGACGGCGTGCGCCTGCAAGGCGCGGCCGCCGCCTGCATCAATTGCCATCGGCGCAGCGGGCTGGGCTCGAAGGAGGGCAACAACACCATCCCGCCGATCACGTGGCGCTACCTGGTGCATCCGCGCGCGCAGACCGCCGAGGATCTCGACATCCCGTACGTTCCCGGCATGCGCACCGACCGCGAGCCGTACACGGAAGAACGGCTCGCGCGCGCCGTGCGCGACGGGATCGACCCGGAAGGCAGGCAGTTCGGCAGGCTGATGCCGCAATACGCGCTCGGTGACGCCGACATGGCCGCGCTGACCGGCTATCTGAAGCGTCTCGATCGCCGCAAGCCGTCGGGCGTGACGGACACGGTGCTGCATTTCGCGACGATCGTCACGCCGGACGCGGACCCGGTGAAGCGGGCGGGCATGCTCGACGTCCTGCAGCACTACTTCGCCGACAAGAACGCGTTTCCATTCGGCACGACGCCGCCGCTGCGTTCCACGCGAAAAATGATGTTCATGGTCAATCGTCGCTGGGAACTGCATGTGTGGGAACTGAAGGGGCCGCCGGACACGTGGCGGGCGCAATTGACGCAGTTTCTTTCCCGGCAGCCGGTGCTGGCCGTGGTGTCGGGGCTCGGCGGCAGGAACTGGGCGCCTGTCCACGACTTCTGCGAGGCGGAGGCCGTGCCTTGCCTCTTTCCGAACGTCGAGGTGCCGGTCGAAACCGACCGCGATTTCTACTCCGTGTACTTCTCGCGCGGCGTGCTGCTCGAGTCGGACCTGATCGCGACGCGCATCCTGGACGAAGCCGGTGCGCGGTCGGCGCCGCAAGCGGTGAAGACGGTCTGGCAGGTCTATCGCGCCGGCGACAACGGCGAGCGCGGCGCACGCGCGCTGGCTGCCGCGCTGAAGGCGCACGGCATCGCCGTGTCGAATCGCGCGCTCGCGTCCGGCGACAGCGTCGCGCGCGCATTGCGCCGGCTGCCGCGCGACGACGTACTCGTGCTGTGGCTGCGGCCGCCGGACCTCGCATCGCTCGCTCACGTGCCGCCCGCGTCGGACACGGTATTCATGTCGGGGCTGCTCGGCGGGCTCGACAATACGCCGCTGCCGACGAGCTGGCGCGGCGTGACGCGCATCGCCTATCCGTTCGACCTGCCCGAAGGGCGGCGCGTGCGCGTCGACTATGCGTTCGGCTGGTTCTCGATCCGGCGGATTCCGATGGTCGCGCCGCAGGTGCAGGCGGACACGTATCTCGCATGCGGCCTGCTCGCCGAGACGCTCAGCCATATGGTCGATGCGTTCGTGCGCGAGTATCTCGTCGAGCGCATCCAGGACATGCTCGAGCGCCGCATCCTGACCGGTTACTACCCGCGCCTGACGCTCGCGCCAGGACAGCGCTTCGCGTCGAAGGGCGGTTATATCGTCCGCTTCGCCGGGCCGGATCGCCTGAAGCTCTCCGCCGACGGGAGCTGGATCGTCCCGTGAGCGGCCGCGCGCGCCGAGATGGAGTAGGGATCAGACCGTGTAAAGAGGGAGTCGCCCCATGTCGGTTTTCATCGGTGCTTCGCACAATGAAGACATCGTCCGACGTGCGCATATCGCGTCGGAATGGGGCGACACACGGCATGGGGGGAAACAGCCATGACAACGTTCCTAGTCGGCCAGCGCGCGCGTCCTCGCTGGAGACATTGCGGCTGGATGGCCGTGCTCGCGACGCTCGCGTTGCTGCAGGTGTCGGCCGCGCGGGCGCTGCCGATCTTCGCGCGCCAGACCGGGCAGAGCTGCGTCGCGTGTCATGCCGGCGGGCAGTTTCCTGAACTCACGCCGTACGGGCGCATGTTCAAGCTGAACGGCTATACGTTGGGCGAGCGCACGATTCCGCTCGCGGCGATGGCCGTCGGCGACCTGAGCAAGACGAGAGCCAACAGCGACGCCAGCGGCAATCCGGTCACGCCGAAGAACGGCCTGCCGATCTTCGACTTCGCGAGCGTGTTCCTCGCCGGGAAGATCACCGACCATCTCGGCGGGTTCGCGCAATTCACCTATGCGAACTACGATCATCAGGATGCCGATGGAAAATGGAAGAGCTGGTGGGCATCGGACAACACCGACTTCCGCTTCGTCGACCGGATCATCTCTCCCGCCAACGATCTGATCCTCGGCCTGACGCTGCACAACAACCCGACCGTGCAGGATGTCTTCAATACCGCGCCGGCCTGGAGCTATCCGTACATCGGCTCGGCGATCAGCCCGGTTGCCGGCGTACCGGTCACGCCGATGATCGAGGGCGGTCTCGCGATGCAGGTCGTCGGCATGGGCGGGTACCTGTACTGGAACAAGATGGTCTATGCGGAACTGACCGCCTACAGCACGGCCGACGGCATCTGGTCGTTCCTGAGCAAGGGCAACCACGCGGGCAACCCGGACCACCCGCAGGTCTATCTGCGCGGCTACAACCCGTATGCGCGCATCGCGCTGACGCGCGAATGGGGCCCGCATAACATCATGGTCGGCGCGTTCGGGATGAGCGTGGACATCTATCCCAACGACCCGAACAGCTTTCCGATCTTCGGCACGGGCGTGACGCGCTTTCGCGACTACGGTTTCGACACGCAGTATCAGTACCTGCTGGAGCCGCACACGATCACCGCACAGGCGCGCTACGTGCGCGAAAACATTCACGATCCGAACAACTTCGTCTTGAGCGACAACACGGCGGCGAACCTGAATTCGTTGCGGCTCAAGGCATCGTATATCTACCAGGCCAAGTATGGCGTCAGCCTGTCGTTCTTCAACACGACGGGCACCGCGGACAGCGCCGCCTATGCGGCAAGCGCGAACTTCCATCCGAATACGCAGGGTTGGACGCCGGAAATATTCTGGATACCCGATCAGCACATTCGCATCGGCCTGCAGTACACGCACTTCACCAAGTTCCTCGGCGCGAAGACCAACTACGACGGCATGGGGCGCAACGCGAGGGACAACGATACGTTGTTTCTCTATCTATGGCTCGCTTCCTTCTGACCTCCCGTCCGGCCTTTCCCGCGCATCCGGCCGACTGGACCACGCGCAACGGGAGAGGGGCGCGCATCTCGCATCGCGTGTCGATGCGCATGCTGGTCGGCGCCAAACGGGATCGCATCGGAAGGCGGCAGAAAATGTGGCAGGGAGGTCAGTGACATGAACAAGGTGGCCCATCTCGTCTCGCTCGCGATGATGCTGGCCGGGGCAGGTTGCCACGACCTGGAGCGGTCGCGGCAAGTCGACAACCCGGCCGTGGCGGGCAAGACCATCGCGTTGCAGGTGTGCTCGAACTGCCATGGCGCGACCGGCGTATCGGTGTCGCCGCAGTTTCCGAAGCTCGCCGGGCAGCGCAAGGAATACCTCGTCGATCAGTTGACCGACTTCAAAAGCCACGCGCGTGCCGATCCGAACGCGAAGCGGTACATGTGGGGCTTCACGCATCTGACCGACAAGCAGATCGACGAGCTCGCCGCCTATTTTTCAGGCCAGGCGGCGGTGCCGGGCGAAGCCGGCGATCGCGCGCTGCTCGACGCGGGCAAGGCGATTTTCGTGGCGGGCCTGCCGGACAAGGGCGTTGCGGCCTGTATCGGGTGCCACGGCCAGCATGGCGAGGGCATGGACCGGTTTCCTCGTCTCGCCGGTCAGCATGCGGACTACGTGGTGAAGCAGCTCAGGATTTTCCGCGAAACCGATACTCGGCCACGCGGCGCGATCATGAAGTCGGTGTGCGCGAACATGACGGAGCAGGACATGCGCGCCGTCGCGGTCTATGTCGAGGCTTTTCCCGCGGAAGCCGGCGTATCGGTGAAGCCGCCGGAAGCCGGTGCATCGGCGAACCCGCCGGAAGCCGACGTATCGGTGGGCCCGCCGGAAGCCGGTGCATCGGCGAGCCCGGCGGAAACCGGCATATCGACGAACCCGCCGGAGGCCGGTGCACCGACGAACTCGCCGGAAACCGGTACATCGACGAGCCCGCCGTCCGACCACTGAGCATGCGTCGCCGAATCGGAGTCGCATGCGGCACGTGCCGCGCGGCGGGCAGGCGACCGGTGCCGGCAGTGATCATTTAGGTGTCTCGTCTTCCCCGGGACGGGGCGCCTCTTTTTCCAACCCTGCTCGGTTCCAATCCGGTGAATGTCATGAAAGCGATGCAATCCTCTCGCGGCAGTGCGGCGTCGGTCGCCAGGCTGCCGAATCGGCGACAACGCGCGTCCGCCGCGGTGCGTGCGTGCGAGCCGGTCGACGACCGTCCGTTCCTCGCACGCCTGTCGCTGATCGACTGGCTGTTCGCACTGGCGCTCGTGGTGGGCGCGGGCTATGCGCTCGTGCACTACAACGCGCACATGGATTACTACGACAAGGCGGTGATGATCGGCACCGTGCCGGCGCTCATCGCGCTCGGCTGGCGCTGGAAGCCCGCGCGGCTGATGATGGCGTCGATCGCCGTGCTGTCGCTGCTGTCGATCCAGGTCTACCAGGGCGATCTCGCGCGCGCCGATGCGGCGTTCTTCCTCAAGTACTTCCTGTCGAGCCAGACGGCGATCCTGTGGATGAGCGCGCTGTTCGTGCTCGCGACGGTCTTCTACTGGATCGGCTTGCTCGCGCGCTCGGAAACGGGCGCCGCGATCGGCCAGAAGCTCACGTGGGCCGCCGTGCTAATGGGCTTCACGGGGCTGATGGTGCGCTGGTACGAGTCCTACCTGATCGGCGCCGACGTCGGGCATATCCCCGTGTCGAACCTCTACGAGGTGTTCGTCCTGTTCAGCCTGATCACCGCGCTGCTCTATCTGTACTACGAAGGCCACTACGGCACGCGCTCGCTCGGCGCGTTCGTGCTGCTGGTCATCAGCGCGGCGGTCGGCTTTCTGATGTGGTACTCGGTCGCGCGCGATGCGCAGCAGATCCAGCCGCTGGTGCCTGCGCTGCAGAGCTGGTGGATGAAGATCCACGTGCCGGCGAACTTCATCGGCTACGGCAGCTTCGCGTTGTCGGCGATGGTGTCGGTCGCGTACCTGATGAAGGAGCGCGGCGTGCTCGCCGATCGCCTGCCGACGCTCGAGGTGCTCGACGACGTGATGTACAAGTCGATCGCGGTCGGTTTCGCGTTCTTCACGATCGCGACGATCCTCGGCGCGATGTGGGCGGCCGAGGCATGGGGCGGCTACTGGAGCTGGGACCCGAAGGAAACCTGGGCGCTGATCGTGTGGCTGAACTACGCGGCGTGGCTGCACATGCGGCAGATGAAGGGCCTGCGCGGCGCGATTGCCGCCTGGTGGGCACTCACGGGCCTGCTCGTGACGACGTTCGCGTTCCTCGGCGTCAACATGTTCCTGTCGGGGCTGCACAGCTACGGAAGACTTTGACGCGCACGCATGATGTCCTACCGTTTTCTACCCATGTGTTTCGGTGGGCATCCCCACTTCAAGCAGGTTGCGCGCCGGACAAGAATGTCGTCAGAGGGGCCGCTGCATGCCTGACGTGAGGTGGGGGAGTCGCCATGAGACGCATCTATTTTCTGTTGCCGACGCCGCAATGCGCGCAGTCGATCGTCACCGAACTGCTGTTGCTGCATGTCGAGTGGCGGCATATTCATTTCATCGCGAATCACAGCGTCGTGCACGATGGTTTGCAGGAGGCCACGCTGACGCAACGCAGCGACTTGCTGCCGTCGCTTGCACGCGGCACGGTGGTCGGTTGCGCGACCGGCGCGCTGATGGGGCTGATCGCCCTGGTGTTCCCGCCCGCGGGCTTGCCGATCGCCGGTGGCGCGTTCGTGACGATCACGTTGTCCGGCGCCGGCTTCGGTGCCTGGGCGGCATCGATGATCGGCGTCAACGTGCCGAGTACACGCCTGAGGCGTTTCGAAGAAGGCATCGAGCGCGGCGAGCTGCTGATGATCGTCGACGTTCCGAAGGACCGGGTCCACGAGATCGAGCACTTGATCACGCTTCACCATGCGGACGCGCATCTCGAAGGCGAAGATCCGACCGTTCCCGCCTTTCCCTGAACCGTCGGCCGGCCGGGATGGGGCGGCACGTATTGCCGGAAACATCGGCCGGACACATCAACTCGAATCGAGGAGCCGTTTGTAGCGCGCGAGCACGCGCGGGACATACACGCGCGTTTGCGGAGACGACGGAATGCGATAGCCGGCGCGAATCACGGCATTTTCTCCGGCGTTGTAGGCGGCCAGCGTGAGTTCGACGTTGTCCTTGAACATGTCGAGCAGGAAGCGCAGATAGCGCGCGCCGGCCAGCACGTTGTCGCGCGGATTGAACATGTCTCCGTTCGAAAAACGCCGTGCGGTGTCGGGCATCAACTGCATGAGCCCTTGGGCGCCCTTGTATGAGACCGCCTTCGGGTTGTATCCCGATTCGACGTCGATCACCGCGCGCAGCAGTTCGGGGGGAACGCGAAACGCGCGGCTCGCTTCCTCGATCACGTCGGCGAACGAGGACAGCGCGCCGCTGGCCAGCTTCGATGCAGCGTGCTTCATGTCGGATGGGGCCGGCGCGTCGCTCGCGACGATCACCTTCAGGCCGGTCGTGCCGGGGTCGTTGGTGAGGACGATTGCGCCAGTGCTGGTGACCGTGCCGAATATTTGCGCGTTCGCGGCGCACGTCCACGCCGAGCCGAGTGCCACGCATACGGCAGCGATCGCGATTCCCAATCCGGATAAAGGTCGGTGGTGCATCTTCGAGGTCTCCTGCACCTGGATTGTCGGCGATGGGAAATCGGACCGGCAATGGGTCACCTCCCTACACTTCGACGCCACAACGGCGACCGCGAAAAATGGTGCAAAGTTGTTACCCCTGTAACGCCAGGTAATGGGAAGTAACCAAAGAAGATTAACAATCCTTACTGCGCGTCGTTGATTTCTTCTCGATTCGGCATCGCCGCGGCGGGAATGTTTTGATTCATGCTGAAACGCGAGTGGCATTCCCGCCATCGGTATTCACACTGACGCGCTGAAAAACATGAAATCGATACGGTTTTGAAACATTTCATGAGGGCGGCGTGGTTGCGCTGCGAACAGGCGGAATCCGGATCGCCGCCGCCGCAGGTTCGGGGCGCAGTGGCGCGATCCTTGCTTTAGCGACTCGCATGGCTGTCGGTTTCCGCGAACTTCAATCATTAATCCGGGTAGGGAAATCACGCAGCGAGCGTTTCCGGAACTGTGCAGGATGTGCCGATACGGCACGCCGCGCAGGAATGGAGGAACGGGGGATAGTCGTGAATACCAAATGTCGCGTTGTAATTGCAGAGGACCATGACCTGCTGAGAAATGGCCTCCGGTCGATGCTTTGCGCGCAAGGCGATTACGAGGTCGTCGGCGAGGCAAGGGACGGCAAGGAGGCGTGTCATCAGGCGCTGGCGCTGGCTCCCGATCTGATCCTGATGGATCTGTCGATGCGCGGGATGAACGGTATCGATGCGAGCGCAACGATCAAGCGGCGAACGCCGACGGTCCGGATCATCGCGCTCACGGTTCATCAGAGCGAGGAGTATGTGCGGGAGGCGCTGCGGGCGGGGGTCGACGGTTACGTGCTCAAGGACGTTTCGTTTGACGAATTGCTGCTCGCGATGCGCATGGTCATGCAGGGGAAGAAGCATCTGAGCGCGGACGTGTACGGCTACATGGTCGACTCGTTCGTGACCGGCCGTGAAATGCCTGCGCCGAGAAAGGCCTGGGACATCCTCACCGCGCGCGAGCGCAGCGTGCTGAAGCTGATTGCCGAAGGGCGCACCAACCGGCAGGTCGGTCAATACCTGAATCTGAGCCCGAAGACGATCGAGAAGTATCGGGCGAGCATGATGCACAAGCTCCATCTCGCGAACCTGACGGAACTGGTGCTGGTCGCGATGAGCATGGGCCTGCTGACCACGCTCGCGGCGAAGTGCGCGGAGCCGGATGCCGACGACGTGCCGACTCACTCGATCGACGACGTCGGGCCGCGGGAAGACGCCGACGCGCATGCGAGACTGGACGATTATCCGCTCGGCGGCATGCAGGATTGACGGCGGGATTGACGACGGGACCGACCGCGATCGCGCGCGTCAGCAGGCCCAGCTCGCCGAGATGAGCGTGCCGGTGGTGGCCGACGACTGGATCGAGAACGTGCCGCCCTGCGACTCGACGCGGTGCTGCATGCCGATCAGGCCGAGCCCGGCCGTGTACGCGTCTTCCGTCGTCAGCGGGCGATGCTCGTAGCCGATGCCGTTGTCGCGAATCGTCAGCAGCAGGCCGCCGGCGTCGTGGCGCAAGCCGAGTACGATCTCGGTGGCTTCCGCATGCTTGACGATGTTGTTGAGCGCCTCCTGCGCGACCCTGAACATGTCCGCCTTCAGATGGTCGGGTATGTCGTCTTCGTTGGCATCGCAATTGAACTCGACCATCAGCGTGTTCACGTCACGCTCGATGCGCCGGCACAGCGATGCAAGGGCCGCCGACAGACCGAGCTTGTCGAGCATCGGCGGCCGCAATTCGCCGCATATTTGGCGTACTTCGCCGATCGTCTCGCGGATCCGGAGCACCGTCGAATCGAGCAGATTCGCCGCCTCGTCGATTTCGCCGCGACGAATGCGCATCAGCGCGTCCTCATTCATCAGCTTGATGAGCGTCAACGCCTGACCGAGCCCATCGTGCAATTCCGCGGCAAGCCGGTAGCGCTCCTTCTGCTGGCCCATCAGCAGATAGGCGTGGCGGGCAGGCGCGCCCGCGTAGCGCGCCGCGGCCGCATCGTGCGGCTCGGGCTCGGGGGCCGGCGGTTCCTCGAACAGCGTCAGCAGCAGGCGCTCGCTGGTTGCCGTGGCGGGAAGCGTCTGCTGGTGCACCATGAACTGCGCGGGATGGCCGGTTCGCCCGCTGAGCATCGTGGTGAACGAATGACTGGGAAGGGCGGCGCCTCTGGACAATTCGTCTGCCAATTCGGCGTGGGCATCGTCGCGCGCCATGTCGAACAGATGCTTGCCGACGAGCTCGGCGCTCGAATAGCCGAACAGCGCCGCGGCGCTGCGATTGGCCGAGACGAAGATTCCGTCGGCCGTGAGAATCGCAAGGGCGGCGCCGCGTGCATCGGTGACGATGCCGGCGTCGCGGTCGCCCGCGCGCACCGCACCGCGAAGCTTGCGCATCGCATCGATCAGATCGAGCAGCCTGATTTGTGGCCTGGTGGGCTGGCGTTCGATCATGGGAGCTCCCGATGCGCAGTTTTCAGGAAATCGTAAGATTGCTGCCATTCTAGGATGCGACCGCCGCGTGTCGCAACAAGGGGAATACGGGGAGAGCGTGGGGATATTCCGGCAGTAGCGGGCGGGTATTCCAGCAAGCGGACATACCCTACCGGCCTTTGGGGGCGTCATCCCATGACGCTCGCGACCAAATTCAAGACACTGCGCTGACGAGGCACGGAAATCGCCATTGCCTTGTTTATCGTCAGGGGAGGTCGGTATGAAACGGATTGCCAGATCGACGATGGGGGCATTCGTGGTGGCGGGTGTCACGATCGCCGCGACCGCCGCGTGGTGCGCGCCCGTCGCAAGCGTCACCGAGCGCGCGGGCGAGAACGTCAGCGAGCACATCGGCGAACATTCCGCCGCGAGTGCCAATGAAAATGCGATGCCAGCGATGCCGGATGCTGCCACGAGCGCCGACGACAACGCGATGCAGGGCATTGCGACGAGTGCCGGCGAGAACGCGATGCCGGGCACTGCGACGAGTGCCGGCGAGAACGCGATGCAGGGCGCTGCCACGAGTGCCGGCGAGAACGCGATGCCGGACGCCGTCGGGCACGTCATGGAGCACGACGCGCAGGGCGCTGCCGGGAGCGCGGTCAAGCAAGCTGATGAAAGCACAACCGAAAGCGCACCCGGAAAAGCCGCGGAAAGCAGCACCGGGGACGCCGCCGGACCCGCCACGGAAAACACCGCGCCAAACACCGCCGGGACCGCGACCGAAGCGGCCGGCATGCACATGCATCACGTCGTGATGCCGGGCACGGTGCACACGACGGCCCAATACACGCTGCCGTCGGTCGACCTCGTGCGTGACGACGGCAAGACCGTGTCGCTGGTCAAGGAAGTGGACGACGGCAGGCCGGTGATCCTGACGTTCATCTACACCACCTGCACGACCATCTGTCCGATGATCAGCCAGACGCTCGAGCGGCTGCAGGGCGAGCTGGGCGCCGACCGCGACAAGGTGCACATCGTGTCGATCTCGATCGATCCGGAGCAGGACACGCCGGCGCGGCTCAAGGCCTATGCCGCGCATTTCGAAGCCGGACCCGAATGGCAGCACTACACGGGCACGGTCGAGGCGAGCATCGCGGCGCAGCGCGCGTTCAATGTCTTTCGCGGCGACAAGATGAATCACACGCCGGTGACGTTCATGCGGGCCGCGCCCGGCCAGCCGTGGCTGCGCATCGACGGTTTCGCGACGCCGACCGAACTGCTCGCGGCCTATCGCGACGTGGTCGCTTCCAACTAGGTGCAACGCGTCCGACAGGGAGCGTCGAAATTGGAAAAGAAGCATCGCGTGCTGATCGTCGAGGATCAGCATCTGCTGCGGCTCGGCCTCAGCCACATGGTGTCCGAGCTGGACGACTACTGCATTGTCGGCGAGGCGAGCGGCGGGGGCGAGGCCTGCCGTCTCGCCGCGCAGACGCTGCCCGACCTGATCCTGATGGATCTGTCGATGCCGGGCGGCAGCGGCTTCGAAGCGATCGCCACGATCAAGCGCGATGCGCCGCGTACGCGGATCATCGTCCTCACCGTCCATCGCAGCGAAGACAACGTCAGGGAGGCGTTTGCGTCCGGCGCGGACGGCTACGTGGTCAAGGATTCGTCGTTCGCCGATCTGGTCCGCGAGATGCGCTTCGTGATGCAGGGCAAGTGCGTGATCAGCCTGGACGCGTATCGGGCCCGCGCCGGCCTGCAGGGGCTGCGCGAGGCGAGCGCGCACAAGGCGCGCCTGTGGAGTTCGCTGACGAACCGCGAGCGCACGGTGCTGCGTCTCGTCGTCG
The DNA here is from genome assembly GCF_049805555.1 of Burkholderia sp. DN3021. NCBI lineage: Bacteria > Pseudomonadati > Pseudomonadota > Betaproteobacteria > Burkholderiales > Burkholderiaceae > Burkholderia > Burkholderia sp. DN3021. Next base: position 211,783 of record NZ_JBNCAB010000003.1, read on the forward strand.
AGGGGCACACGAGCCGGCAGGTCGGCGAGTGTCTGCAGCTCAGCCCGAAAACGGTGGAAAAGCATCGTGCGAACCTGATGCGCAAGCTCGGTCTCGTGAACCTGACCGGCCTCGTCCACTTCGCGATCGACATCGGCGTGCTCGCGCTGACCGACGACGATCGTGTGTGAAAACCCTCCATCGCGCCATGGCGCAACTGGGGGGGATCTACCCATGTCGATGGACGGCCCTCCCTACTTCTGACGCGTATCGCCCTGAACAAGAATGCAATCAATGGCTTCGGCGGTGCCGAAGCGGCGGGCGATACAGGGAGAAAGCCGTGCGCGACGAATTGTCCTCGATCCGCCCCGGCATGCCGGGGCATCTGCGGCAGGGCGAGGGGCTCGCTCGCCGCATGCGTGCGAGCCGCGGCTTCACGCTGCTCGAGCTGCTCGTCGTGATGGTCATCATCGGGCTGCTGGCGGGGCTCGTTGCGCCACGGTATTTCGAACAGGTCGGCAAGTCGAACGTGAAGATCGCGCGCGCGCAGATCGTGTCGCTCGGCCAGGCCCTCGACCAGTACCGGCTCGACGTCGGGGTCTATCCGACGACCGAGGAAGGACTGGACGCGCTCGTCAACAAGCCGCAGAGCGCGCCGCGCTGGAGCGGCCCGTATCTGCAGAAGGCTGTTCCCGTGGATCCGTGGGACCGCCCGTACCAGTACCGCTCGCCCGGCGAGCACGGCGACTACGACCTGTATTCGCTCGGCAAGGACGGGCGCGGCGGCGGAACAGGCGAGAACGTGACGATCTCGTCGTGGTAGGGACGCGCGGCCCGGCGGCCGAGCTTGTCGTGAGCAGTCAGCAAGGAGAGTCGACGTGAAGTTCGTGCTGCGTGTCTTCGATACGAATGGCTCGGTCCAGACGCTTCGCCTCGACAGCGATTCGCCGGCAACCGCGGCGGCGCTCGCACGCTCGCGCGGCCTGCGGGTCGTGTCGGTGAGCACGGACGCGCGGCGGCAGCGGCGCGGCGCGCGCCGGTTCGGAATGCCGGGCGCGCGGTTCGACGTTGCGATGTTCGCGCGCGAGCTCGCGGCGCTGCTCGACGCGGGCGTCGGCGTGGTCGACGCATTGCGCACGCTCGGCGGCAACGTGCGGCGCGAAGCGTCCGCGCAGGTGTATCGCGACCTGCTGCGGCAACTGGAGGAGGGGCAGTCGCTGTCGGCGGCGCTCGAGCACGCGAGCCCGATCTTTCCGCCGGTGCTGGTCGCATGCGTGAAGGCGAGCGAGCAGACCGGCGGCCTCGCCGCGAGCCTCACCCGTTACTCGCGCAATAGCGCGACGCTCCATGAGCTACGCGCGCGCGTGGTGTCGGCGGCGATCTATCCGACGGTGCTGCTGTTCGTCGGCGCGGCCGTCGTGCTGTTTCTGCTCGGCTTCGTCGTGCCGCGGTTCGCGTCGCTCCTCGAACACAGCGGCCGCGAACTGCCGCTGATGTCGCGCCTGCTGATGGCGTGGGGCGGCATGGTGCACGCGCACGGCGCCGGGCTGGCGGCCGCGCTTGCGGTGCTGGCCGTGGCAACCGGCGTTGCGCTGCGCCGGCCGGCGCTGCGGATCTGGATCGCCGATCGCCTGCTGGCGCTGCCCGGCATCGGGCAGCATTTCCGCGTGTTTCGCCAGTCCCAGTTCTATCGCACGACGGCGATGCTGGTCGACGGCGGCATTCCCGCCGTGCGCGCATTCGATCTGGCGCGCGGCCTGGTAGGCCGCGCGGACCAGGCCGCGCTCGCGGGCGCGCTGCAGCAGGTCCGCAATGGCGCGAGGATCTCCGACGCGTTCCAGCAGGCCGGCCTCGCGAACGCGATCGGCTACCGCCTGCTGACGGTCGCCGAAAAAACCGGCGGCCTCGGGCCCGTGCTCGACCGGATCGCCGCGTTCCAGGAAGCGCAGGTGTCGCGCACGATCGATCTGATCTCGCGGCTGATCGAGCCCGCGATGATGATCGTGATCGGCGTGGTGATCGGCGGCATCGTCGTGCTGATGTACCTGCCGATCTTCGAGATCGCGTCGAGCATTCAGTAGGCTGCCCTGGAGACACGCGTGGATACCGTCACCCCCTCACCGGAACCCCTCCCCGACGCGGGCGCCGCGTTGCGCGACGTCCTGCGCGCGCTCGGCAGGCAGCACGGTTCCGGCATTCGCGCGCTCGAGGCGCTGATGGCGCAGACGGCGCTCAGCGCGGACGAGATGCGCACGCAGCTCGCCGCGCAATTCCGGATGAAGCCGATCGGGATGCGCGAGCTGGGCCGCCTCGAGCCGGATTTCGACACGGTGCCGTTCGTCGACGCGACGGCGCGCATGTGCGTGTGCTTCCGCGATCCCGAGGGCGGCGACGCGCGGTTGTTCGCGATTGCCGATCCGCTCGATGCACGCACGCGCGGCTGGATCGAACACCGGATGCGTGCGCGGCCGGCGGTGCCGTACGGCTGGGCGCTCGCGAGCGCCGGGGATCTCAACGCGTATCTGACCGTGCGCGAGAAGGATATCCGCGCGCTGGACTCGCTCGCGTTCGACGATCCGATCCAGAACGCGCCCGATCCGGCGTCGCTCGCGCTGACGCTGCAGGGCATCAGCAACGACGACAGTCCGGTGGTGCGCCTGCTCAATTCGACGATCTACGATGCGCTCAAGATGCTCGCGAGCGACATCCACCTGGAATGCCGCACGAACGGCCTGATGATCAAGTGCCGTGTCGACGGCGTGCTCACCGTGGTGGGCCGCGTCGAGGGCCGGGAGGTTGCCGACCAGGTCCTGTCCCGCGTGAAGGTGATCTCCGAGCTCGACATCGCGGAGCGCCGCGTTCCGCAGGACGGACGCTTCAAGGCGATGTACGCCGGGCGCGAGATCGATTTCCGCGTGTCGATCATGCCGAACCAGTTCGGCGAGGACGCGGTGTTGCGGATTCTCGACCGCTACCAGCTGTCCCAGGCCGCGGGCGGCCTGACGCTCGAGGCATTGGGCTTCCAGCCGGGCGACACGCGCTTCATGCGCTCGGTCGCGTCGATGCCGTACGGGATGCTGCTCGTCACGGGGCCGACCGGCAGCGGCAAGACCACGACGCTTTACGCGATCCTCACCGAGATCAACAACGGTCTCGAGAAGATCGTGACGATCGAGGATCCGGTCGAATACCAGCTCGGCGAAATCCTGCAGATTCCGGTCAACGAGGCGAAGGGCCTGACCTTCGCGCGCGGGCTGCGGTCGATCCTGCGGCACGACCCGGACAAGATCATGGTCGGCGAGATCCGCGATCCGGAAACCGCGCAGATCGCCGTGCAGGCCGCGCTGACCGGTCACCAGGTGTTCACGACCGTGCACGCGAACAACGTGTTCGACGTGATCGGCCGCTTCACGAACATGGAGGTCGATCCGTACAGCTTCGTCTCCGCGCTCAACGGCGTGATCGCGCAGCGGCTGCTGCGCCAGTGCTGCCCGGATTGCCTGGCCGAGGACGAGGTGGGCGCGGATGCGCTCGCCCGCTCGGGCATCGACCCGGATACGGCCGGCAGCTACCTGTTTCGGCGCGGCGCGGGGTGCGCGATGTGCCGCGGCAGCGGCTATCGCGGCCGGCGTGCGATCGCGGAGGCGCTGCGCATGAACGACGAGCTGAGGCAACTGCTGTCGGAGCGCGCGCCGCTCGGGCACATCAAGGCGGCGGCGCTGCGCCACGGGATGACGACGTTGCGATCGGCGGCCATCGAACTGGTGCGGCGCGGCGAGACGACGCTCGAGGAGATCAATCGTGTCACGATGGTTGAATAACCCGCTTGCGATCGGCGTCGGGACGCGCGAGATCGTCGTCGGCGTCCGTTCGCCCGCACTGTGGCGACCGCGCAAGCGCGCATTCGCCGCCGATCCGGTCAGCGTCGCGATTCCCGACGCGCAGTTCGGCAGCGAGACGGGCGTGCTCGACGCGCTGCGCGCCGCGCTGGCCGCGGCACCCGGCGGCGCGGCCGATGCCGCCGCCGCGCAGCGGCAGGCGCGTGGCTCAAGGTCGTCGACGGGCGACGCGCACGTCGTGCTCGACGATTTCTGGTGCCACCACGCGATACTGCGCGGCGACTTCCGCGCGTTGCGCATGCGCGAACTCGAAGAAGTCGTGCTCGCCCATTTCTCCGACACGTACGGGATCGACGGTGCATCGCTGGTCGTGCGCTTCTGCGTGCAGCACGGTGGCCGCGCGCTCTTCGCCGCCGCGCTGTCGCGCACGCTGCACGACGGCTTCCATGACGCGGGGGCATCGGCCGGGGTCCGCATCCGCAGCCTGAGATCGGGGCTTCCGGAGACGCTGAATCGCATCGCGGTGAAAGCCGGCGACGATGCGCTGCTGATTGTCGTCGCCGATGCGTTGATGCAGGCGGTCATGATCGAGCGCGGCGGCTGGGCTGCCTACGATGCGCAACGCCTCTTTCCCGGCGAGTCCGGCGACGCGTCGCGGCTGGCCGAACTCGCGGAGCAGTCGTTCGAACGTTCGGCAACGCGGGCCGGGCTGAAGCGCGAGGACTGCCCGGTCTATCTGACCGGGATCGACACGGACTTCGCGCCGTTCGACGCGCGTTTCGCGGCCGCGGTACGGCTGCCGGTGCCGGCGCTCGACGCCTCGCCCGCGCGCCGGCTGATGGAGTACGCGCCATGATGCCGATGCTCGATATCGACTTTTGCCGGCGCCATGCCCGCACCGGGACGAGCGGGGTGATCCTGCTGGGTGTCGCAGTGCTGCTGTGGGCCGCGTGCGGCGCATGGCTGTGGCATGCGTATGCGCAGAACGGCCGCGCGCGGGCGAACGTGGAGGCTGCCGAGCATCGCACGCTCGCGCAGCGGCACGTCGTGAAGCCGCCGCCGACGGCGGCCGCGAAGCTCGCGGAAAAGCAGAGCCAGGCGGTGCTGCGCGAACTGACCGTGCCGTGGCAGACGCTGTTCGCGCTCGTCGAGGACTATCCCGACCATGACGTCGCGCTGATCGGCATCGACCAGAACCCGGCGCAAGGCCAGATTCGCATCACGGCCGAAGCGAAGAATCCGGACGCGATGATCGCGTACCTGAAGTATCTGCAGACGAGCGTCGTGCTGCGCGAAGCGGTGCTCAACGGTCATCTCGTCGAGGACAACGTGCCGGGCAAGCCGGTGCGTTTCCAGATCACGGCCGTCTGGAGGACGTCATGAAAACCGGTCGGTTGACGGACCGCCTGGCCACGCTGCGTTTCGAGTTGCGGCGCGCATTCGGTCTGCCGGGACTCGTCGGACTGCTGATGATCGGCGCGGCAGCCGTCGCGGTCGCGGCGATCTCCGGCCTGGAAGCCGATACGCGCGCGATGCAGGCGCCGGTCGGGCTCGTGCGATCGGCGCACGGCCATCGTCCGGTCGCGGCGCGCGGCGCGCCGGCGGACGCGGTGGCGCTCGATACGTTGCCCGAACTGTTCCCGCGCTTCTCGCACAGCGCGGACGACATCGCGTCGATCTTCGCGCAGGCGCGCGACAGCCATCTGACGCTCGGTTCCGCCGAGTACCAGGTGACGACCGAGTCGGGTGCGCGCTTCGCGCGCTATCAGGTGCTGCTGCCGGTCAAGGATCAGTACGGCGCGATCCGGCAATTTCTGGCGTCGGTGCTCAACAACGTGCCGAACGCGGCGCTGCAGGAAATCCACGTCGAGCGCCCCGCGGTGGGCAGCAACATCCTCGATGCGCGCGTGCGCTTCGAGCTCATCTACCGGAGCGCCCAGCCATGATTTCCGCCGTCATGAAGCCCGCGTCGCACCGGCGCATCGCGCTGGCGCTGTGCTGCGTCCTCGTTGCCGGCGCCGGGTATCGCGTGCTGGTCGCGGCGATGCAGCAGCCGGCGCCGGTCCCGGCATTTGGCGGCCTGCATCGCGACGGCGGGCATACGCCGCCGGCACGGACCGCCGCGCATGCGGCGGCCGCGCACGCCGCGGTGCCCG